>JALHNW010000001.1 GCA_022843345.1 Rubritepida sp.
CTCGGCGGCCTCGGCGGCCAGGATGTCCTTCGTCTCCGGCGGCACCTGCGCCTCGATCCGCCGCGTGAGCCCCTTGATGGGCCTGCTCAGGATGCGCCCGATGGCCCCGCGCGCCCGCCGCGGCAGGGGCCTGGGCCGCCGCTCGCCCACCTCGGCTTGGGCCAGGGGCAGGAGGAGGTGCCGCGCCACCCACTCATAGGCGGGCACCACCACCGCATCCCCGGTGAGCGCCATCGCCGTGGCGGCCTGGGTGGGCAGGACGTAGTCATCGGGCAGCCCCATCAGGCGGGCGCGCTCCCGGCCCGTCAGGGGACGGACCCGCCAGCCCCCGGGCAGCACCTCGATGACCTGCTGGTTGTCCCGGCCCTCGTTCTTGGTGATGCACCGGAACAGCCCGTCGAAGGTCACGAGCTGGCGGCAGGTGCCGTCCACGCCCTTGCCCCCGCCGCCCTTGCGCATGGTCACGCCCCAGCGGATGCCCGCCTTCCGGGCGGCCTCGATGCGCTCCCGGTCCTCGGGGCACAGCCGCTCGTTGATCTGCCGCAGCCGCCATTCCGGGAGCCAGCCGCCCGCGTCCTGCTCCAGCACGTCCTCGAACTGCACCCGGCGCGGGGGCGGCGCGGGCATCCTCCACCAGCGCCACGCACGGTGCACGGCCAGGGGCAGGCGCGCATGGGCGCGGCGCATCGCATCCTCGTGCCATTCCTCGGTCGGGCCGCGCGCGACCAGGTGGCGCGGGATCACCAGGTCGTCGCGGGCGGCGACGAGGATCACCCGTTCGCGCATCTGGGGCAGGAACCAGCCCGCCTCCAGCAGCAGGCCGCCCACCACGTAGCCCTGGGAGACGAGCGCCTCGCAGAGCAGGGCGAAGTCCTTGCCGTCACGGGACGACAGCAGGCCCACCACGTTCTCGAAGACGACGTACTTCAGGGGATCGCCCTGGGCGCGCCGCTCGCCGATGATCCGGATCAGCTCGAAGGCGGCGATGCTGCGCGTGCCCTCGAAGCCCTGGCGGGTGCCGAGCATGGAGAAGTCCTGGCAGGGGCTGCTGCCGGTGACCCCCTGGATGTCATGGGGCAGGTCGCGGGCGGTGACCTCCGCGATGCTCTGCCCGTCCAGCGGCGAGCCGGGGAAGTTGACGACGTAGGCATCCTGCTTGCGCGGATCGAAGTCGTTGGCGAAGCCGCAGGCGAAGCCCGCCGCCTCCATGGCGATCTTCACCGCGCCGCTGCCCGCGAAGAACTCGGCGAAGGATGGCCGCCCCTCCTGGTCGGCGGCCTGCTTGGCGTGGCGCGCCCCCACGGCGCGGCGGGTGCCCGCCTTGGTCACGCGGGAGCGGGCGGTGCGGGAGGTGCCTCGCACGCGGCGCGGGGCCGGGTTGGAGGTGGCGGGGATGCTCAGCGTTTCCGCGTTGCGGAAAGCGCCAGGGGCGGCGGTGTCGGTGGTGGTGTCGGTCATCGGTCCTCGGTCGGCTGGACCCGCCGAAGTCGCGACCTCTCGCCCGCGTGGCCTCATGGCCATTCGGTGGGTCAGCGCGTCCGGGCGGGGCAGGAGCGGCGGAGCCGCCCAGGGGCGAGGCGGTTATCCCGCCTCAACCGACTATGTTCGAGGAACCGATGACCAGGGCGCTTGCGCAGCGGCGCACCGGGGCGTAGAACCCCTGGAGCGAACCGCCCCAAGGGGCGGTGATGTTGGCTGCGGTCTGCATCGGTGGCAACGAGCTAGCCGGAAAGCCCCTGGTGTGCACGCGCTGATCTCCCTGCGCTCCCATTCCAAACGAGCGTTTGACCAAGCTTTTGCGAGTCGTCGCTCGTGCCTCCACAAGAGCTGGTGATTCTCAGGGCTGCATCGCCCTGGTCACCCCGCTGCGCCCAACAATGCCCCCCGCTTGCCTGTCGTGCCAGAGCGGCGAAAGGACTGCTCGATGGCATCCCCTGCGCGAGTGCGGGCGCGGGCCTTCTGTTCCGCCACATACCCCTGACGAAACCTGGACCGACTCGACCCTGGTTCTGGTAGCGTTCCCCTTGGGGAAAGAAGGGGGTTTGCCATGCCTTTGGACGCTCAGCCCGGAACGAAGTACGGGCTCCACCGTGAGCCGCGGCTCTCCGCCGCCCAGATCGCCGACTACCTGACGGCCGCCGGACCGGATCGTCGGACCTCCGTGATCCGCGAGGCGCGGTTCCCCAAGGTGTCGGTGGTCACCCAGTACAGGGACGCGCGCGCAGCCATCCCCCGGATGCTGTGTGACCCCGCATCTGCCTCCACCCATCTGGCCGACGCGCTGGAGCGTCTGCGCCGGCGGGCCTTGGGGGCGACGGAATGGACGACGCTGGACTGCGAACGCTCGACGAGCGCCCTGGAGACCTTCGCGAAGGCCGACAACCTCCTCGCCCTTCGCCAGTACGAGTTCCGGCCCCTCGTCGGTTCCGCGCCTCCTCTCGTCATGGAGGGGGTGGACGTGTGCGTGTCCCTGGACGCGACCGTCCACAGGAACGGCAAGGTGGGAAGTCTCCTCCTCGCCTTCGCCAAGCGGATCGTCACGAGCGGCTCTTCCGGGGAGCGCCTCGCCATCACCTCGCTGCTTTCCCTGATGTTCGCGGAGAAGCACCTCGTCCACGCGGGCGCGGCAGACGCGAAGCTGTGCCTGACCCTCCATGTCGGATCTGGTCAGCTCGTCAGCGCGCCGAAGTCCCAGGTCGCCCGGCGGTCGAAGGTCGTGGGGGCGTGCCGCGAGATCGCCGACCGCTGGCGGCGGGTCGAACCGCCCCGCGACTACGACGGCCCCGACCCGGGGTGAGGTAGCTCCACCTCATTTCCCGCCGGTCCGCATGGGTGCCCCCCAGCAGAACCCCCCGGCAATCCGCCACGCGCGGTTCCATAATGGCCCCACGAGACCCTGCCTGGACTGGTTCAGCGCGAAATTTCACATTACTCCCGCTACGGTTTCCAGTCGCTGCCCCCGTCAGCCTCGGCTTCAAATCCGTCAGGCAGGTCGGCGAACCTCCGGGGTTGCTTTCCGGGTCCCGCCGGGTTGGTCATCGCCGCAATGACCGAATTCGCATCGTCGAGCAGCCCACACCGCTCCAGCCCACGCAGCAAGGCCACGGTGGAGACAAGGTGGAGCCGGTCAGGCTTGCGGACGAATGTCACGCTGCGGATATCCGAGTCCTCAAAGATCAAAAGCACTGGCTCATCGTCGGCCAGAACGTCCTCGATCCCGGAGGCCATGAATTCTGCAATGGCAGCCTCGCCGATGCCTCGGCCGGTGCGGAAAGTGCCGGCATGCCGCTCCTCGCGCGCCTTGCGCCCCACGAAGGTCTCAGCAATCGAAAGTCCCTCAAGTCCATCGAGGAACGCCTTGACTTCCCGGTCCTTCTCCCACTGACCATGATCCCATGTCAGTTCGTCGTACACCGCGTCGACGATCACAAGCGGCATGTCCAGCACCTCAAGCAGGTCAAGCCGACCGGCCACCCAGAGGCTGATCACAGGCCCCGCATCCGTGATGACGAGGCGGCAGCGCCGCTCGCTCACGGGCCTCGGGCCGCCAGGACCGAAGGCTCCAATCCTGACACTCGCAAGAAGGTTTCAACCATCTCTTCCTCCAGATGCGGGGCAAGCATAGGAAGGGGCAAGCCACGCTGGCCAAGGGCCAACAGGAGGTCGGAATAGTCCACCAGCCCCAGTTCACGCACGGCCTTGCCCTTGCTCACACGCCCTTGCGAGAACAGTGCCAGCACATCCCTCGCATCATCGCCGCGTGGCAGCCCCGTCACCTTCTCCAGGTGCGTTCGCACGATCTCCGTCAGCGTGGTTCCATGTGCCGCTGCATAAGCCTTGCCGCGGCGGATCAAGCCATCGGGGAGGTTAAACGTAGTATTGCGCCTCATCACCTCGACTCCCAATATCTTTCACATATATACGTGACGTGGATGCTTTTGTCACACCTTTCCCGGCGTGATCGCTCGACATTGATCAGTTCGCGTCACGCAGCCTCCTTCACCGCCCGGCCCACGATGCTCTTCGCCACCCCCAGCACCCGGGCGATGTCCCTCAAGCTCCGCCCGTCCCGGGACATCCGCCTCGCCTCCTCGCGCTGGAACGGCGTGAGGCTGTGCCGCCGCCCCGGATGTCGGCCCGCACGCCGCGCAGCCTCGATGCCCGCCTTGGTCCGCTCCACCATCACCCCGCGTTCCCACTGCGCAACCGCCGCCAGCAGCTGCACCACCAGCCGCCCCGCCGCCGTGCCGGTGTCCGCGCCCATGTCGAGGAGGCGGACGGCCACCTTCCTCGTCTCCAGGTCCGCGATCACCGCCAGCACGTCCGACGCGTCGCGCCCGAGCCGGTCAAGCTTGACCACCACGAGTGAGTCACCCGGGCACAGGCAGCCGAGTAGCTCCCGCAGGACCGGCCGCCGCAGCGCAGGGGTCGCCCCGCTGCACACCTCACCCCTGATGTTCTCCGCGGGAACTCCCGCGACGCGCAGCACCTCTGCCTGGACCTCCAGGCTCTGCTCCTCCGTGCTGATCCGAGCATATCCCCACACCCCCATGGCACCGCCCTCCCCTGCCCATCGTCCCTGATTGTGCGCCGGGCCGTTGCGGGACGTCCGGCCCGACGTGCTCCTCGCCGTTCCGGCAGGCGTGTCAGTGGGACGGATTTGCGGGACGCTGGGGGTGGCTGCTGGTGGTGAGGTGCTGAAGGGTCCGATATCCGGTCGGTTGAGGGACGGCAGGCTACCCGGTCCCCGGCCCTATCCCCGGCAGGGGGAGATCAACGAGGCGGCCCGGCAGCAGGAAACGCTCGAACTCCCGCACGTGGCATCCGCCACGCCGTGGCCGGTAATCCTCCTCCGTGTACATGTAGAAGTGCAGCCGGCCCCCGGACCGCTGCTGGGCCGCTGCGTCAAGTTCGCCATGCGAGAGCAGCCACGCCACCTCCGACGACAGGTCCACGAGGGCCACGAACTGCGCCGGGCTGTTCTCCGGGACCCACCAGTCCAGCGCCGGCCTGCCCTTCCCGCCCCCGGGCTTGGGCCGGAGGTTCGTCTTCACCTGGATCGTGAACGGCATCCTGGTCTCCGGGTGGAAAGCCACCAGATCGATCCCCGCATCCGTGGTCATCGCCGCGCTCTCCACGTCCGCGCACAGGAGCCTGTACTGCACGAGCAACTCGCCGCACCGGCCGATCCTGGACGTGGGCACAGCGGGCCTGTCATCCTTCATCACCCTGCGCCCCGTTCCTTCATCAGCTCGACCATCGCCGCCGCCATGGCCTGCTGCTCCCTGCTGGGGCGGATCGGCGGAAGCAAGCCGAACATCGGTCCTTTCGGCTCCTCGTCCTCGCCGGGCAGGCGGATCTCCCTCAAAGCGACCGGCCGCCCATCATCGCCGCGGATGATCTCCCGCGCGGACAACCGGGTGATGACCTTCCTGCCGTAGCGCACAGTGGCTGCGACGCTCACCACCTCGATGCGCCGGTCCGACTGTCCGGGGCTGCCACCCTCCGGCAAGGGCTCCCCAGCCACCATCCAGGCTTCGGTCCGCAGCAGCACGGCCTCCGCGTCCACGGCGATGGCCTGCTCGGCGTTTCAGCGAAGCTGAAAGCGCCTGTCCGTGCCATGGTCATGAAGTGCGCCTTCACGCGGGGATCGGGGAACACGGCGGGGATCAAGCTGGAACGGCCGTCCGCGCCGATGATGATGAACAGGGGCGATAGGTGGCCATCCGCCAGGATCGCGCGCTCGGCGTGGTCCAGGTCATGCTTCCAGCGGCGCTCGAAGTCGGCGGGGGTCATCGGTGTCGGATAGCATGGCCAGGACGAGCCGGGAGCACGTTGTCAGTCGTCCGCCGCCGGCAGCGGAAATGGCTTCAGGCACAGCCGAAATCTGGGAGTCTGGCAGGATGGTATCCCGATGCTCCAGGGAAAGCGCAGGCACCGCTCGCATCAGGCCCCATCAGGATCTCAGCCACATCTAGGCGGCGGCCTGCATCGTCTCCCTCCGCGCGAAATGTAGATACGCCTCGCGCACGACCCTGCGAACATGAAGCGTGACGTCGCTGATCTCCGTCCGTTCCCGCTCGGTAAAGCCGATGAGGCTCGTAGTCCCGACGAGGTTGAGTCGGTCCAGCGAGGGCGCGCCAGCCCGGATTCTTCTCTCAACCTCAAAGAGCCAAGCCCCGGCGAGTGAGACGACTTGGTCGGGCTGCGCCTTCGCGAAAATCCGCACGAGGCACCAGCAGACGGCCCGGAACCTCCAGTCGCCGTCCGTCAACGCATAGCAGTTCGTGAGGATCTCCGCGACGAGCGCGTTCAGGCTCTCGATCTCGACCCCCGGCTCCGCCAGCGCGCCGAAGTACATCTCCGTGCGCCCGAGCGGGAGCCAGCCATGTAGCCGGAGCTCGCGAAGGAAATCCGCCCATCCCAGCGTGATGAAGCGGTGCCGCGCAGCCAGCAGCTTGCCCGTCGCCTCAGCGCACGCGTCCACCGAGATTCGGCCGTTGTCCCTGCCGAAGAGAGCGGCTGCCTGCAGCCACGTCCCGCGCGCGCCCGTGGCCTCCTCCGCGATCAGCCGCATGGGCATATCCTCGCAGAGGAGGACGCATCCCGAGTTGGATGCGGCCAGCGCAGTGTCCAGGTAGGCGGCCGGCATGCCTTCGAATACCCGCTTTGCCTCACGGGAAAGCGGCGCATCGCCCTCCGCTGCCACCAGCACACAGCTCCGGGCGAGCGCCAGCGTGGCCTCGGCCCGCTCGGCGTGGCGGAGGAGGGTTTCCTCCGATGCTTCCTGGAAGACGCAGTGTTCGCCCGTCCACTTCATCGACCCGCGATGCCCACGGTCGCAGTCCTGCCGCCGTCCCAGGGCGGCATTAATGAGGTAGTCCCGCGTGCTCTGCGTGACGGCCAGTTCCCCGACGGACGAACGAATGGTCTCGGCAAGACCCAGCACGCTGATCATGTGGAGCGTGACAGGATCGACCACGCATGTCTTGCAGCCCCGCAGCGCCTCGAACGCCCGCTCACGCTCCTCCTGGCTTCCCACGGCGCACCGGACCGACCATACCTGTCCGCTTGCCAGCTCTTCCCAGATGTTCAGGGCGCTGTGCCCGGCCAGCTTCGCGACGAAGGCGAGCGGAAGCCCCCCTTCGCGGTAGCGAGCATCGAGGTCGCGCATCGCCTCCGACCGCCGCCGCACCATCGTGAAGACCTGCTCGAACTGCTCCGGGTCGCCATCCTCCCCGACACTGACCGATGCCAGCGCCATGCTTTCCGGGAAGCGGTCCTTGAACCGCTCCATCACCTCGAAGTGGGCTTGAAGGTATTTGCTCCGGATGGACACAACCGCGAATTCCGTTGTCCCGTTGACCGCATCCGGCACGCCGATGCGATCCCCGACGCAAAGGCCGGTCAAGCGCTTCGCGAACCCGTCGTCCGGCGCGATCTCGTTGCGCTCCAGCCGAGGGTCGGCCTCCGTCTCGATGATGCGGACGAGGCTGGCTGTGCCCTCCACCGCGGTCAGGAGGACGGCCGTGTCGGGACCGACCACCTCAGGGTCGGGAAGCCCTGCCTTGCTCGTCCGACCGGTGAGGAAAAGCCCCACGGAATAGCCGAGGTGGACCTGCTGGTCGTTGAAGCCCGCCCGCAGGGCGCGGTAGCCGATCCGCCAGCACTTCGGATCGCCCAGGTAGTGGTCGATGGCATGGGCAAGGCTCATCAGTTCCCTGGGGCTGCCTTCGATCCCGCCATCAACCGATTCGAGCCATCGCCGCGCCGAGGCCGCATCGTCGCTGCGATGGCACAGCATGACCCAGCTCAACCTCGCCTGGAGATCGCCCGGGTTCGCCTCGATGTGGCGTTCCAGCAGCGCGCGCGCCCGTGACAGGAGACCCACCCGTTCGTAGAGGTGGGCACCGAGATGGACGTAATGCGGGAGCGCCTGGATCGCCGCGGACAGGCTTTCGAACAGGGCTCGGGCCTCGCGCCGCCGGTCGGCGGCCAGAAGGCAGCGCAGGCGGTCGTGGAGGAGCGACGTGTCGCGGTCGGGGCTGGTCAGTCCTGCCAGCAGGTCCGCCGCCCGCGACGGCTCCCCGAGGACCCGCAACACCGTCGCGGACATCGCCGCGTCCCGGTCGTCCAACTCGTCGCTCCCGTCGAGCAGTCCCAGGACGTCCTTGATCGCCGCCGCCTTGAGCGCCTCCCTCTGTTTCACGAAGTCGAGGATCGCGGCCCTCATCATGACGGATTTCGGATGCGCGCCCCAGACCGCCAGAACCTCCTCATCGGTCACGTCGCCCAGGTCGACGCGAGCCTCCAGGGCGATCGCAGCGCCCGCCTCCGTGATCCGTGCCGGGGGCGAACCTTCAGCGAGTCCTCGCGCCGTGGCGATGGCCTCGGCGGCCTTTCCGACACCCAGCAGGGCGCGCGCCTTGGCCAGCTTCGCCTCCGGCTCCTGGATGTCATCGGGAATGCCGCCGAGCCGCGCCAGGGCACCAGCCCAGTCTCCCCGGCCGGAGCACAGGACCGCCTTCCGCTGGAGCAGGAACGGCGCGTCGGCCCGTATCGCCAACGCCGCGTCCAGGATGGTCTCGGCCTCATCCTCCCGCCCCAGCACGTCCAGCCCCGAGGACAGGTTCAGCGCGAACTCTGTCGTGCGGTGGCCGAAGCTGGTCCCGGACACTGCCTCCCAGGCCTTGCGAAGCAGATCCAGGCCGCGCTCGAAGGGCGCTCGCATCTCCGGCGGGATGAGCCTGGTCAGGACGATCCCTTCAAGGGCAAGGACCGGCTTGATCAGCTCGTGGGCCAACACGCCCTGTGTGCGCCAGTTGTCCGGCTCCGCCGCGTGGGCCTGCTCCGCATAGACAAGGGCGGATGCGTCGTCATCCCGCGCATGGGCCGCCGCGCTCAGGGCAAGCAGCACCTGGGAGTTGTTCCGCAGCTTCTCCGGGACCAAGCCCGCGAGTGCCGGGAGCGACACGGTCGCTCGGTCCGCACAGTGGATTAAGGCAATGGCGGCCTGCTCCACGCTGGGGTCGGCGGCCAGGGCTTCGCGTGCGTGGAGGAATGCCCGCTCGTGATTCCCGTCCAGGAACTCAGCGAATGCCAGCGCGGAGAGCGACCAAGGCTTTCCCGGATCGACCGCATGAGCCTGCCGGAGCGTCGCTGCCGCAACGGACATCTGGTCCAGGCTCATCTGGACGAAGCCGATGGCGTTGAGCAGCCGGTGCCGGTTCCTCGGCGACGCGTTGTCCCATTCCTGGGCGCGGAGGGCGTTCAGCGATGCGAGGGCTGCTTGGGCGTGTCCGTCGTTGCCGAGGTTGACCGCATCCTTGATCCGCTGGCGAAGGGGTTCGTCCGCAGCATCCCCGGGCGGCTCCCGACCGGCGGTTGCCGAGACGGCGGTCATGGCTTCGAGCTTTGCCATGATCGCCTGGAACTGCGTAGTGTCACTCTGCGTCGCCGCATCGAGTTGCTTGCCCAACCCATCCAGCTTTTCAACGACCACGGCATTCACGTGGATCGACAGGTGTTCAAGCGCGACGGCGGGTGCGGCAACGAGTAGCTGTCTAAGCGTATCCCAACCTGCGACCTGCACCTCGAAGAGGTTGGACTTCGCGTGAGTCTTGCTGATCTCTCGCGCGAGCGCCTGGATCGCCGTATCGTTCGGAGCGGTGGTCGCGATGATGAACATGTCGAGAGGAGGCAAGAATTTCTTTGCCTTCTCCACCTCGTCCTTCAATTCCTTCTTGGACAATTTATGTCCGTATCCGCCGTTCTTGCCTTTGCACTGAACGCCAATTTGCAGACCGTTCGTGTTCACCCCATAAATGTCAACGCCAACTTGCTTCTGGCCGCTCCGCCCATGCATCTGGGCATTCTCGTCCTTCCAGATGCCCCGATACAGGTCGAAGCACATCCGCTCGAAATCCTGCCAGTTGCCCGGCGGTGAGAACTGCTGGTTCAGCGATGACATGGAGAACAAATAGTGCATGCCGCCGCGTGCCAAAAGGGCGAACCATGCTCATTTCGGCAGCCTTGGCGCTCGGCTCGCCTGAGGGCCGCGCCACCCATCAGCATCAATCTTTTTGCATTCAACAGCTGATGTCCCACTTCGCTCCCTGCAACGTCTCCTCGAACACGCGAGGAGAGCGGCATGTCCATGGATGGGTGGAAAGCCTGGAAACCGATCAAAAGCGGTGACCGCCTTCACCCTGCCCATGACGGCCTGGGCGCTGACGGCACATCATCGTCCTCGACGGCCATCATATGTCCACTGTCATTCGCCATCCCCACCAACCCCCGGTCAAACCCACCCAGTCGCTCCCCTGCGGGGACGGCGACCTTCCGCCTGAGCGCCGCCTGCTCGTCCGGGGACAGCGGGCAATCCCGCACCTCTATGCCGCGCAGCAACAGCTCCCGTGACACGGCCATGCGGAACTCGGGATCGCCCCACACCTCCACCTCCGTCCATCCCTTGCGGACGGCGCATTCGGCCATCTCCGCGACGGACACGTCCTCGACCTCGCCGCGCATCGTGATCCTGTCGCCCGAGTCCATGATGCGCGCCCCGTTGGTCAGCACGATCAGCACGTGGCCGCGCTCCCGGTCGAACTCGACCCGCTCCAGGTGCAGCAACGCCTCCAGCGGCAGCCAGCCCCGCAGGGAATAGGCGTTGCGGAGCAGGAGCGCGTGGAACGCCGCACGCCTGCGCTTCCTGTCCCGCTCCGGCTCCGCCACGGAGATCGTCCGGTTCCTGCCCTCCAGCAACCGCGCCAACGGGGGCCGCAGGGACATGCGCGCCGCCCTGATCGGCTCCAGCTCATCGCCCCCGCACGCCCGTTGCAGAGCAGCCTCGGCGAGCAGGCCATCCAGCGCGCGGGCCAGCGCAGGGGTCGGCCCGGGAAGCGGGCGCTCTACGCCGGGTCGTCCCCCAGCGCCCCCGCGTCCTCCAGGTCGCGCAGCCGCATGGCTTCGGCCCTCCGCTCGCGCGAGGAGAGCAGCAGCAGGAGCGCCCTCTGCTGCTCCACCTGCACCCGCAGCAGGGACACCGCCTCGCGCATGAGCGCCCGCAGCTCGTCGACCGCCGACTCCCCGCCGCCCTCGCGCGCCATGTCCACCAACCCGATGATCAGGCCAGCCATCGTCGCGCTGTCCAGCGCCGCCGCGAAGGCCATCGGCATCCCGTTCTCGTCCACGGCGCGCAGGTCCGCCGCGTCCTTCATCCCCGCCCGGGCCTCCTCGAAGTCGGTCAGCCTCCAGGCCCGCTCGATCTTGGTCATTCCCATCCTCCCCTGGCCCACGCGGGCCGATCATCCACTCATGCGCCGCACGCGACTGCATCCTCGCCAGGCGGTGCAGCGCCCCCGCGAAGTGCCATCCCCCATCCCCGCCGCGGGCCTGGATCACCCACCGCCCCTCCTTGTCGCCGGGGACGACGCGCAACTCCTGCTCGTCGAGCAGGCGCAGGAAGGCCGCCGCATCGCCCGCCGACAGCCCGTGCGCGTCCTCCACGGCCCGCGCGACATCGGGCATGCGGCGGCCCGCCTTCCTCTGGACCTCCTTGTCCAGGCCCTTGCGGTAGCGCCCCTCGGCCCTGGCCATCTGCCCCAGCCCCTGGACATCCAGGATGTCCGCCTCCGAGCATCCCTCAGCCTTCAGGGCCGCCATGACCTCCTTGTTGAACCGTCCCGGGACCAGGGCATGGCCCCATCGGGCCTCCAGCTTCCGGCACACCTTCTCGTGCCGCGCATAGTCCCAGGAGGAGTCCAGCACCTTGCCCGTGAGGGGGTCGACCTCGCGCACCAGGACGTGGATGTGGACGGGCGCGCCGTCCAGCCCATGCCTGGGCTTCCGGTGCCCCACCACCACGGCTCCCTCGGCGGGGAACCCGAACTCCCTGGCCAGCTCCTCCACCGCATCGGCGAACATCCCCCGCCCGGGCATCTCCCTGGGGGCCACGATGAAGTGGCGGTAGGCGAAGTCCTTCCTCCAGCGGCGCGCATCGGCGACCATGTCGCGCACATCCGCCTCGGTGCCCCGGAAGACCTGCACCGCCTCGTTGTCCGTGCCACGGAAGACGTGGTCCAGGAACTCCTGCGGATCCTCCCCGGACGGCTTGCGGGAGCGCACGATGATCACGGCTCAGGCCCGCCCGCGCGGCCCCAGGACCGCCGCCACGTCCGCCCGCAACCCCTCCACGGCAAGGCGCGCCGCCTCGACGGCCTCGCGCAGGGCATCCACGTCCGGGGAGCGCCCCTCGCGCGCCAGCGTGTTGGCGTGGAGCATGGCCTGGTTCAGGTTCGCCCCGATGCCCGAGTTCAGGTCGCGGCGCAGGCGCACCAGTTCGGTGGCCGTCCCTTCGTCGAGCACGAGGAACACATCGTCGTCCACGACGCACCGGGCGCGCACCCATGCCGACAGGCAGTCGAAGCCTGCACGGCGGGCCAGCCCCTGGGCGCGCCGCATCTCGCTCGGCAGCATGCGCACGACCGCCTGGGCGGTGCGGATCGCCCGCACGCCCTTCCGCCGCGCAGGGCTTGGCCGTTGCTCCCGGACAGGCGGGACAGCGGCCATGTCGTGGATCTCGAAGGGATCGTGCAGGAAGGCATCGCCGCTCACCGGGTGCCCTCCATCGCCTCCGCCAGCACGGGGCCAAGCCTTTCTGCCTCGTCCAGGGCATCCGTGCTGGCAGCATGCTCGGAGCAATGCAGGTCCTCGCCGTCCCGGGACAGCACCAGGCGCACCGCGCTCCCGGTCGTCGGATCGGATCCCCACAGGATCGCGGTCACCGCGCGGTCGCCCTCGCCGTAGGTGGCCCGCAGGGAGCCATCGGCCTGGACGGTCCAGCGCGTGGAGGTGTCCGCCTCCCATTCCACCGGGCGCGCCCTCATGAGGCCAGCGATCTCGTCCAGTCGCCGCTCCATGCGCTCCAGCACGGCGACCGCCCGCCCCATGACGATGGCCGTGCGGACCTGTGACGATGGGGAAAAGCCCACCCTGATCTTCCCCAGCGGCAACATGCGGCCTGATCCCTGGCCGCCCGGCACGTCATCCATCCCATCCTCCACGCACGGCGCGCCGCGCTCCAGTTGTCCACATTTTCCGCACCCCGATTTCAGGGCTTGGAGAGGCCGTGGAGTGGGTCCGGTCCTGGGACGGGGGGCACCCCGCCTGCCCCCGGTCACCTGTGGGTGGCGGGCTTCCCAGGGGGTCCACGGGGGTGCTTGCACCCCCTGGCGAGTTGTCCCGCGCATTGCGTGGGACATGGCTCGCAATCCCTCAATCACCAGCACTCCACTGCCTCCAACCGAGGGTGCTCCGGGCGCATGCAAGGATCCAGCTCTCATGCGCAGGGAGGTCGAGACGGCGGACAACACGGTCAGTTGTCAATGCGCCTTCTAACCTCCGTTACTGTCAACAATTCACCAGAAATCCTGATTCCATTGGAATCAAATGACAGTATCACTTGTGCTGCACATGAGGTGCCCCGGACCATTGTGGCGATGGAGGGCGAGGCTCATGGCCATGACGTGGGGGCAATTGACGCGCGGGATGATGCTGGCGGGTGCCGCAGAATGGAACACGATCTGCCCGCCGCCCCGGGCAGCAATCAGGTCACCGGGCTCCGGCGGATCATCGGCGGCCACGATGCCCCGCACCGCGTCGAAAGAGGCGCGCTTGATCAGGATGTCGCGCCGTGCCGCCTCGGCGGCGCAGGGTGCCAGCTCGGCCTGGAGGTCTGCCACCCTGCGCTCCAGGGCCGCATCGTCCAGCGACCGCGCCGCCTCAGCATTGGCGAGACACCGGCGGACATCCACCTCCGCGACGACGCGACGGTGGAGCGCCCTGGACTCCCTGACCGTTATCTCATCGTTGCCTCCTGGCCTTCAGTAACCTCGTCACCTTTTCCGGCGAACCGGGTCCACCTCACTCGGTGCTTGTGGGATGCCGGCAGGGCGCTCGATCATGTTCATCGAGAGGAGGCTGAGGATGAGCGAACGCAGGGTATGGCTGCACACCAAGGAGGCTGGGCAGGCCATGGCCAGGGTAATCCGCGGTTGGCTCGCAGGCGGGGAGGCAGAGCGCCTCCGGCACGTGCCGATGTACGTCCCCGCCATGCTCGAAGCGGGTGTGGATCCTGTCGAGGTGTTCCGTCTCGCAGGCAAGGCGGAGCGGATCGTCAGGGCTTCGGAGTGGGCGGGTTGATAAGGTTGTCCGCCTGCCGCAACGCTTCGTCCAATTCGTGTGGACCAAAGGTCGCTTCCTGCTTCCCGTCGACGAACAGGATGTAGCCGATGGGGCGGCCATCTTCATCGAGTTCCTGAACCAACTGCACCAAACCTCCGCACGGTTTGGTTCCGCTTTCGATAACCGCGCCCAATGGCATTTCGAACCCCGACCCTGCGTAGATGCATCTCTGCACAGTCGGATTGGAAAGACCAGCGGCACGCCGCGGGCACGGCGAAGAGTGCGGAGGGTAGTACGGGGGGAATGAACAGGTTACCGGATGGCGGGGGTGCCGCGGCGGCCCGGATGCACCGTGCGGGCAAGGGCGCGCAGAAAGGCCCCGCCGACACCCCCGTGGCGGCCGTCCCAGGGCATGTCCTGTCCCGGCAAGGCCACCAGGGCAGGCATCGCCGAGCGACACCGCGAGGTGGTGAAGATGGTCCGTGAGAGACCGGAGAAGGCGCGCCTTGTCGGCGGCAACCACGGCAACATGGGGTCAAAAGCACAGCACCCCGGCACGGGCGGGCATCAATCCACCGCAGGTGCCGCGACCATCCTGGCCTTCATGAAGGCGGGGTAGCGCGTGGGATACAGGTGCGCCTGCGACGGGCGTGCCCTTTCCCAGCTCTCCACCATGGCGTGGTAGAAGGTGTTCTGGACGAGCCATGCCGCGGCCCTGGGGGACACCCGCCGCGGCGCGGACACCATGCCGCCCGCGAGCCGGTGCATCTCCTGGCGCACCTCGCGGGACAAGTCGGTCTGGAGCATGGCCAGGCATCGCCGCCGCAGATCCTCGGGCAGCCCTGCGGCGGCGACCTCGGCCCTGTCGGCGCGCAGGACGGCGGACAGCGCGCGATGCAGCGTATGGGCCTCGGGCACGTCGCGCAGCCGCACGGGCTGGCGCGATTGCCTCGAAGTGGCGGAGACCAGCTTGCGGATGCGATCCTCCCTCCAGTCCCGCGCGGCCAGGGAGCGCCGCGCGACGTGGCGCAGCGCGTCCTCGCCGGTGAGGTCGGCCAGCATGATCCCGAAGGCCATCCTGGCATGCTTCGCGCCGCGCTTCCTGTCCCGGGCGGCGACGGCGCGCTTCGCCTCGTGCACCTTGCGCATCGCGGCGTGGACCGCCTCGGCCATCGGGTGCACCCCGTCCAGGAAGGCCCCCAGGGGCAGGCGCATGATCAGGTCGTCGGGGGGAGCGTCCTCCAGCGTCGCGCCTTTCGCGCGCACCGCCTTCGCCGAGGCCTCCAGGGCCCGCACCAGGGCATCGCGGATCGCGCCATCGTCCTCTCCTGCCATCACGGCCCATGCAGCTCCCCAGGCGGCATCCACGCGCGCCCACGCCTTCACCAGGGAGGGACTGACCAGCGCAGGGACGTAGGAGTCGCCGCGCACCCGTCCCGGCCTGAACGGCGTGTAGGACGGCACGGAGGGACGATCGGGGCCGAGCAGCCTGTCGCGCTGCGAGGAGGACAGGGGGACGAGCCGTTGCGGCGGGACGGGGACCACGCCGGCATGGACGAGCGGCCCCTCGCCGCCCAGGCGTGCGGCGCGCGGGACCTCCGTCCCCGGGCGCAGGGCCTGCCATGCCTCCGCGATGGGCTGCGCCATGGGATGGTCGAGATCCAGCAGGCTGCCTGCGGGCAGCATCAGGCCCAGGGATGCCAGCCTGTCGGCACCGAGGCGCAGCGCCTCGGCATGCAGGTCCTCCACCAGGGTCGAGGCCAGGGCAGCCCAGTCGCCCGCCGCGATCAGGCGGGAGGGGGGAACGACGTTGCCGGGACGAACGGCCACCACGGGAGGCCGGATGACGGTGCCACGGTCACCATGGACAGACGGGACCAGGATTCCTGCCTCCGTCCCTTCCGGCTCGTCGCGGGGCACGAGGATTCCTGCCGTGATGCCTTCGGTTGGGATGAGGAATCCTGCCGTGCCCTCACCCGCCCTCACGACAGGGACGATGCTGGCCTCCTCATCGCCGCCGTGGGCGGCAGGAGTCAGGATTCCCTTTCCAGCTTCGCCTTCTCCTTCGGGGAAGCGGCCAGCCATCTCCGAAGCGCCTGCGGCGGGAACGGGATTCCCCATGACCGCGTCGCCCTCCCCGTCGTGGAGTGGGAGGTCCTCCCCTGCCCGCGTCCCGAGGGCCGCGATGACATCGGCCTCCCCGTCCGCCCCCTGACCCTGCTCGGCGCGCCCTGCGGACGCAGGGGTATAGTTAAATCGACGCGGTTGGAACGCCGCACCCCCGCGAAACCCAACTCCTGCAACGACGAAATCCACTTTTGGGACGTCAATCCGCGGCCCTTCGAGCAGGCGGCGGATCGTGGACCTGGACACCTCCGTCCCCTCGCGCATGAAGCGTGCAGACAGGGCGGGCACGGTGCGGCGGTCGCGGCGCACGGCCATGATCCGGCGCTGCATGGCGGCGCGCTCCATGAGCGCCTCCAGGGCGGTGCGGTGGACCTCGCCGCGCGCCTGCGCCTCCGCCCTGCGGTGGCCCAGGGCGGCGATCCACTCCGTCGGAGCCAGGCTGATCATCCCCAGGGCGAGCGCCTCATCCTGGCCGATGGACAGCAGCTCGATCACCGTGTCCAGGTTGTAGCCGTAGCGCGGGTCCCAGGACCGCCCCATCCACTCGACGACCTTGCCTTCAGCCGCATCGCGGCAGCGGTCGAACAGCGCCCCGTCCGCCCGACCCTCCCACTCCTCCCTGGCCCAGTCCTCGCCGCCCACCGTGCGGGCGATCCACGCGACCACCTCCGCGACGCGGCCATCCTCGATCTCCCCCACATCCGCCGCCGCGGCGACCAGGGAGGAGATCACGAAGGTCCAGGTGTCGCGCTGCCCCGGCGGGACGTGTCCCGCGCGCGCCCAGTCCGCGAAGGCCGCATGGTCAGCGCCCCAGCGCACCCGCGCGTGGATGGCATGCAGGGCCTCCGCAGCGGCGCGCATCATCCCCACGCCGCGGTGGGACTTCACCGCCAACTCCCCGCCCCAGCCCCTTGCTGCGGAGCGCCGCTCCATCACGCCGCGGCACATCGCCTCGAAGAGGGGATCGAGGGCAGGACGCTCCACAGGCACGAGCGGCAGGGGCGCGCGCGCCGGGACGGGCTGCACGACGCGCGGTGCGTTGTCGTTGTCGTTGTCCGCCTCGGCCTTCCTGCGCGACGTACGTGCCGCAGCGACGGGGGGCACGGCCTGGGGCAGTGCATCCCGCAGGGCGGCGACGTGCAGCAGGGGATCGCGGCCCGCCGCCAGGGAGACGACGCGGGTCCTGCCACCGAACGGATCCGACCGGCCCGGCAGGAACCTCGGCGCGGCGAGGTAGATCGGCTGCATGGGCATGGCCACGTGCCAGTCCACGATCATGGCCCCTGCCCCCGGTCGCGCCCCCTCGGGCAGTGCGGCGACGAGGCGCGCGTCCATGGCGAGGTGGATGGCCTTCAGCCCGTCGTGGTCCAGCTCCTCGTCCATCAGGATCAGCACCCGGGCGCTGAGCGTGGCGGGCGGCTGCCCCTCGGGCAGGTCCAGGCAGCACGACCCGGAGAAGATCACCACGGCGGCGCAGCGCGCGAACTCCGGCCCGAGCTGCGCGAGCATCCAGGCGGCCGTGCCGTGCGGGTCCACGCGCGGGTCCAGGCCGCATAGGTTGGGCATCTTGTCGATGTCGCCCGTGAAGAGCCTGCTCGCCGCGTCCTCAAGCGTGGCGGGCTGGTCGGGGCGGTCGCGCCACAGGCGGGGCTGGAGAAGGATGGGCGAGGACGTGATGGCCCTGCCGCGCAGCAGGAATCGCTCGCCGTCCCGCTCCATGTCGCGGGCCAGGGCGACGAGGCCCTCATGCCCCATCACCGCGCGGCGGCGCAGGATGAAGCGCGTGCCCAGGCTGTAGTCGGTGGTCTTCGGCGTGCCGTCCGCCTTCAGGCCGAAGGTCTTGCGCGCGGCCTTGCCGCGGTGCGGCTCCACCGCGGCCTCGGTCACCACGGCAATGGGCGGCAGGGGGGGCCGGTGATTGTCAACCGAGATTTCGGCAAGGCGTGGGTGATGGTCGGCAGCCGCGTGAAGGGCAGCCGCGGGGGTCACCGCACGAGGCGGCGGAGAAGGCTCTTGATCTGGGCGTGATTGCCGATCATATTTCTCTCGCTCTGTTACGTGTCCCGAGAGCTGGGCCAAACAGCGTTTCCGCGCTGCCGGCAGATCGGGACACCGAGATGATGCTTTCCGATCAGGCACATCTCAAGCAAGTTCTCACGACGAGTGCAAATACCCCGCGGGATCCCCGCGGGGTTTCTCGTTTCAGGGGTCCTTGCGATCCGCCGTCAGGCCGTTGCTTCGCCCTGCGTGGCCTGGGTTTCCTGATCGCGCGCGGCCAGCCTCAGCAGGCGCTGGGCCAGGAGGTAGCGGGCGCGGTTGGCCTGCTGCGTGGTGATGAGGTCCGTGGTCGGCGTGCCGTCGGGTCGGACGCGGGGCAGCCCCGCCTCGAAGTGCCTGACCGTGCCCTCCAGGTAGGCGCGGCGCGTCGTCCATCGCTTCAGGCACAGGTTCACCTGCTCCGCGTCGAGCAGCCCTGCCAGGGCGGCGGTGATCTCCTCGCGCACGCCCAGGGCCAGCGGGGGCACCTCGATGTGGCCCGTGGTCATGTTGCGCATCGGGAAGGTCGTGCGCCAGCGCTCGCGGCACAGGCGGTGGAACCGCCAAAGCAGTCCCTCCTCCTCGGTCCTCTCCGGGCGCGCGGGCACAGGGGAGGGTTTGGCCTGCACAGTTGGCGCGGGCTTGCCGCTGCCCTTCTTCCGGACGGCCAGGGCCTTCGGCTTGTCGCCCTTGAGGGGAAGCGCCACGCGCGCCCGTGGTGCCGCTTGGACTTCGTCCCGGGACGTCGGCGTTTCGGCGAGGCCGAAAGCGCCTGTGACGGGAGCGGGCGCGCGGGGCTTCAGGTGCGCCAGGGTGAGCGTCCCGGTGAACAGCGGGCGCGGAGGGGTGGCGGGCGGCTGGATGGACGTGGACATGGCGATCTCCCGGGCAGGCCCGGTGAGTCTAGCGCCCTGACCTGCGAGGTCAGCTGGAAAGCAGCCCCGGCCTGCCGGAGGCGTTCACGAAGCCCGAGACAGGACCGCCCGAACTCTGCCATCATCGGCGGCCACGATCCCCTATAAAGGGTGGTGAAAGGCCCCCTGGCTTGTGGGGGAAAGGAGGTTGTCATGGATGCACTGGGTCAGATGGCGTTCGGTCGTGCGATGCAGCTGGGGCGGGACAACCGCGCGCTGGCGGAAGCGGCCAACGCCGAGATCGAGAAGGGCAACCAGACCATCCGCGCCCTCAAGGCCCGGGTCGCCGAACTCGAACTGGCGCTGGCCGTGGAGAAGGCAGACGCTGAAGGCTACAAGGCCATGTATGTGGCGCTGAAGCAGCAGCACCCCACCAGCCCGCTCTTGGCTGACAGCGGGCGGCGCTACGCGAATGGTTCCATCAAGTCCAAGATCGTCCTTATGTATGAGGCGACTTTTGATCGAATATTTGCCGCCGCCCGAATACCTGGCACGAAGGCGATGGATCATCGCGCCAACTAAGGGCGGCATTATCTAGAAATGAGAAGGGGGCCAACTGGCCCCCTTCTGCGTTTATGGAGGAGGTGGCTTCGGCCCTGCTGCTGGAGTCTTCCCTCCACCACGACCGCCCGCCGCACCAGCGGCACCACCGGGGGTTCCTGCTGTTGCACCGGGGGCTGCGCCGGTGCCATCGCCCTCGGTCTTGCCCAGGGCTTGGCCAGGCCGTCCGCCAGCCCCCAGAGCGCCTGCACCCGAGGCGATCTGGGCGCGGCCTTCGACCTGCTTGACCATGCCGCCCACGAGCATCTTGGTGTCCTGGTCCTCGCCGAGGCGCTCGCCAGCCTGGCCGAACCAGCGCGAGACCTGATCGGGCAGGTGCGTGATCAGGCCGAAGGACTTGAGGCAGATCTGCCAGTGCAGGAATGCGAGCATGGCGAAGGCCGCGACGATGCCGAAGATCCCATAGCCCTCGTTCGCCGTCGCGCCGAGGAAGGCGGGGATGAACGTCACGCTCTCGAACCACATCACCGCGTCGATCATGAGCATGGAGAACATCAGGCCGAACATGGCCAGGGGAATGCGCAGGATCAGGTTGAACAGGATCATGTAGCCCGGCCGCTGGACCTGCTCGATGAATTCCTGACCGTCAGGACGGATGTGGAACAGCGCCCAGGCAGGCGCTTCGACCTTCGATCGAACGCCGTGCGGGGCGGCGACCATGCCTCACCTCACGTGGAGGTGGCTCAGGTCAATCGGGCACCGCACCGCCTTGAGCCACGCCTCGGCCTCCTGGCGTGTCACGATCCCCTTGCCGTAGCCCGCGCCGACCTTCAGCCCCTCATGCCCGAAGGTCTTGTCGATCAGCTCGTCGGACAGGCCCGACCCGCGGAGCATCTGGCGGTGGCTGTGCCGCAGGCTGTAGGCCGTGCGCACCATGTCCCCCACGCCGATGTCGCGCAGGTAGCGGGAAGGGAAATCCGTCCACTTCACGATGGCCTGCTTGCCCATGAACAGCTTCCCCCCCGAGGCGATGCGCTTCCTCGCCCAGTCCAGAAAACCCGTGCGCGCCAGCTCGGGCAGGATCGGCACCACGCGCGGCGCGGCCTGGGTCTTCCTGGCCGTGGCGCGCAGGTCCAGGCACGGGATGTCCCCCAGGTCGTAGATGCCCGCTCCCGGCAGCTCCGTGTTGCGCGCCCCCGCCAGGAACATGGCCAGGAAGAAGTAGAACCGGTCCTCGCGCTCCAGGTAGGGGCCAGGCTTCGTCCATCGCGGGCGCGCGCAGCCCGTGAACAGGGGAGAGCGGAAGATGGTCGCCAGCTCCTGCTCGTCGAAGGCGAGGCGCACGCCGTCCGTGGTCGCGCCCTTGGGCTTCTTCGGTCCCTGGACGTCCCGGCCGGGATCGGCGGGGATCAGCCGCTGGGGCGGCATGTAAGCCCAGCGCAGCACGGCCTTCACGTGCCCCAGGTTCTTCTGCACCGTCGCCGTGGCGGCCTTCTCCCGCCCGTCGCGGCCCTTCTGCCCTTCCATGCCCGCGCGGAAGGCCAGCAGGTCATCCTCGGTGATGTTGCGGACCGCCTTCACGCCCACGATCCGCTCGAAGTGCTCGAAGGCGGCGACGTAGCTCGCCCTGGTCTTCTCGCTCACGGGATTGACGGCGAAGTAGCCCCTGGCATCCGTCGCCAGCTCCTCCAGGCGCATCGCCGCGCGGGGATCTCCCTTCGCCCTCGCCTGCGGGCCAGGGGGCGCAGGGGCAGGCGATGCGTCGTCCCGGGACGCGGGGGCACCCTGAGCGCCGACCAGGGCGAAGGCGCGCTCCAGGCCCCTGGCATGGCCGCGATGCTCGCTGTCCCGCATGGCCTCGACCATGATCTCGGCCTGGCGGAGATCGGCTCGGCCCTCGCGCACGGCGGCCATGCCTGCCCGCAGCAGGGCATCCAGCTTCATGCCCAGCGCCTTCCGTCCCTCGGCATCCAGGCGGTCGAAACCGTCTTCCAGGGCGGCGAGGTTGTCGCGCGTCAGGTCTTCGAGGGTGATCTCCCCGATGGGCTTTCCCAGGATCATGGCCATGGCCCACCGCCGTAGCACGGCCCACCACGTCGGCGCACGGCCTGCCATCGCAGCCGCCAGGGCGCGGGCCTCCCGCGCGTTTCCCGTGCCCAGGGACCGGATGACCTGCGCCCCGACCACGCCCGCCAGGTCGGCGGGAACCCTGACGCGGAGATACCAGGTGGAGCGCCGCTTCTGGCAGTAAGGACTGGGCATGGCTTCCCACGACGTGTGACACAAAGGGGTGTCACACGGGGGTCAGGGCCCAGATTTTCGTCAATGAAATCAGGTGCTTAGGGCAGGAATGTCCCCGGCGGGATTCGAACCCACGGCCCCAGGATTAGGAATCCTGTGCTCTATCCTGCTGAGCTACGGAGACGCCGGGCACACGCTTACCACGCCGCCCGGCGCCGTTCCAGGCCGTCAGATGCCGGCCGTCTGCCCCGCCGCCTCGCGCTGGGCGTATTCCAGCGTGGTCTTCTCGATCACGGCGCCGATCATCTCCGCCGTCTTCTCCTCCTCCGCCAGGCTCTGCTGCAGCACGGGGATCGCCTGCGCGTCGCCCGTCGCCTCGGCCAGCGCGATCAGCGAGCGGTAGGCGGCGATCTCGAAATGCTCGAAGGCGTAGTTGGCGAAGGTGTTCTTCAGGATCTCGTCCTGCATCGGCGCGTGCGCCAGGGCGGCGATGTTGCCGGTCAGCCCGGTCACGAAGTCCTTCAGCATGGAATGGCTGGTGCCGTGCCGCTCCAGGATGGACTCCAGCCGCTTCAGCTGCGTCTCGCTCTCGGCCAGGTGCGTGCGGATCATCGAGGCGTGGTCCGGGTAGTTCTCGATCCGCTCCGCCTGGCGCGATAGCAGCTGGATCGCCTGGCTTTCCAGGGCGTGGGCGTTCTTCAGGCCGGTGATGTAGGTGTCGTGCATGCTGTTCGCCATGGCGCAAGCTCCGTGCGGGGGAATGGTTCCCGCCCAACGCCGGCTTGCGGCAATGGTTAGCCCATCGCACAAGACAAGAACATGGCACCCCCCTCCCCCCGCCTTCTGCTGCCCGAGGCGCCCTCCCTCGTCGCCGGCCTCGGCCACGCCACGGTGCTGACGCCGGAGGGCGAGGTGCTGTCGCTGCGCGGCCGCGCCCTGGCCGAGGCGCTGGCCGAACGGCCCGCGCCCCTGCTGGTCCACGCCCCCGCCGTGGCCCGCCGCCTGGACCTGCCGCGCCTGGATTCCGCGCTGGACCTGCTGGAGCTCTTCGCCTTCGCCTGCCCGGCCGAGCTGGCGCCCCCCACCCCGCGTGGCCTGGCCCTGGTGCTGGGCCTGCCCGTGCCGAAGGATGACGAGGCCGCGGCCATCCTGCTGCCGCGCATCGCCACCACCCTGCTGCAACGCCTGGCCGACACCGCGGGCAGCGAGGCCGGCCGCGGTGCCGCCGCCATCGCCGCGCAACTGCGGGACACCGCCGGCTGGCCCTGGGCCGAGCCGGTGCTGGCCGCGCTCGCCATGCCCGGCCTGAAGGCGGGGCGGGACGCGCTGAAGGCCTGGCGCCGCCTGCCGGAATGGGAGGAAACTTCCCCTCCGCCCCCTCCTTCTTCGCACGGCGTCGAGCCCGCCGACGCCCGCCGCCGCCTGGCCGAGATGCTGGGCACGGGCGCCGAGCAGCGCCCGCAGCAGGCCGACTACGCCTCCGCCGCCGCCGCCGCCTTCGCCCCGCGCGACACCGAAGGCGCGCCGAACATCGTGCTGGCCGAGGCCGGCACCGGCACCGGCAAGACGCTCGGCTACATCGCCCCCGCCTCGCTCTGGGCCGAGCGCAACGGCGCGCCGGTCTGGCTGTCCACCTACACCCGCAACCTCCAGCGCCAGCTCGACCACGAACTCCACCGCCTCTACCCGGACCCCGAGGAGCGCCGCCAGCGCATCGCCGTCCGCAAGGGGCGCGAGAACTACCTCTGCCTGCTCAACTTCGAGGAAAGCCTGGGCCGCGCGACGATGCGCGACATGGCGCTGCCGCTCGCCCTGGTGGCACGCTGGGCGGGTGCCACGCGCGACGGCGACATCGCGGGCGGCGACTTCCCCGGCTGGCTGCTGGAGCTGTTCCCGAACGGTGCGCTGAACGGCTTCGCCGACCGGCGCGGCGAGTGCATCCGCTCCGCCTGCCAGCACTACAAGAAGTGCTTCGTGGAGCACTCCATCCGCCGCGCCCGCACCGCGCGCCTGGTGGTGGCCAACCACGCGCTGGTCATGGTCCAGGCGGCCCTGGGCGGCGCCGAGGACGGCAAGCCCACCCGCTACGTCTTCGACGAGGGGCACCACATCTTCGACGCCGCCGACGGCGCCTTCTCGGCGGCGTTCAGCGGCGTGGAGGCGCTGGAGCTGCGCCGCTGGCTGCTGGGCAGCGAGGGCGGCCGCTCGCGCGCCAAGGGCCTGCGCGCGCGCATCGAGGAGCTGGCCGGCGAGATCCCCGAGGTGCTGCCCCCGCTGGAAGCCGCGCTGCACGCCGCCCGCACCGCGCTGCCCACCAATGGCTGGTTCGGCCGCATCGGCGACGAGGCGCCGCTGGACGGCAACCCGGCCGAGGCCTTCCTGCACGCCGCCCGCGCGCAGGTGCTCGCCCGCGCCCCCGCCGACGAGGGCGTGTACTCCCTGGAGTGCGACCTGCACCCCGTGGCCGAAGGGCTGCTGGCCGCCGGCGACGGGCTGCGCCGCGCGCTGGACTCGCTGCACGACCCGCTGGCCACCCTGCGCGACCGCCTGCGCGAGCGCCTGGAGGCCGAGGAAGCCGCCGAGATGGAGGCCGGCGAGCGCATCCGCCTCGACACCGCCATCATGGGCATCGAGCGCCGCGCCCTGGCCCCGCTGCTGGCGTGGCGCTCCATGCTCGCCACCCTCGCCGCGCCGCCGCCCGAGCCCGGCACGCGCCCGACCATGGTGGACTGGCTCCAGCTCGACCGGCGCGAGGGGCGCGACTGGGATGCGGGCATGCACCGCCACTGGCTGGACCCGACCATCCCCTTCGCCCAGGTGGTCGCCGCCCCCGCCCATGGCCTGCTCATCACGAGCGCCACGCTCACCGACAGCGCCAAGCGCGGCGACCCCGAGGCGGCGTGGCGCGAGGCCGAGGCGCGCACCGGGGCCTCGCACCTGCCGCTGCCCGCGCTGCGCGCCGCCGTGCCCTCGCCCTTCGACTACGCGGCCAACACCCGCGCCTTCGTGGTCACCGACGTGGACGTGAAGATGGCCGGCCAGACGAGCGCCGCCATCCGCGACCTGTTCCTGGCCGCGGGCGGCGGCGCGCTCGGCCTGTTCACCGCCATCCGGCGCCTGCGCGAGGTGGCGCGGCGCATCGGCCCGCAGCTGGAGGAGAAGGGCATCCCGCTCTACGCCCAGCACGTGGACGCGATGGACAACGCCACCCTGGTGGACGTGTTCCGCGCCGAGGAGGACAGCTGCCTGCTGGGCACGGATGCGATGCGCGACGGCGTGGACGTGCCCGGCCGCTCGCTGCGCCTGCTGGTCTTCGACCGCGTGCCCTGGCCGCGCCGCACCATCCTGCACCGCGAGCGCCGCCTGCACCTCAGCGGGGGCGACCCCCAGGGCCTGGACGACGCCCATGCCCGCCACAAGCTGCGCCAGGCCTTTGGCCGGCTGGTGCGCCGCGCCGATGACCGCGGCGTCTTCGTGCTGCTGGACCGCGCCGCCCCCTCGCGCATCCTCGCCGCCCTGCCGGAAGGCGTGGTGGTGCGCCGCGTCGGCCTGGCCGAGGCCATCCACGAAACCCGTTCCCTGTTGGAGGGTTACGCCTCCACGACCGGAGAGACGACCCCATGAACGCCATTCCCGCCAAGCTCTCGCCGCACGAGGCACTGCTCTGCGCCATGCTGTTCATGGCGGCCTCCGGCGCGCACATCGACGACGCGGAGCTGCGCCGCATGACGCGCCTGGTGCGCGACCTGCCGGCCTTCGCGGGCGTGGAGGCGCAGGAGGTGGAGCAGGCCACCGAGGCCTGCCTGCCCCTGCTGGCCGCCGCCGACGGTCTGGACACCGCGCTGGACCTGATCCGCGACGCCCTGCCCATGCGCCTGCGGGAGACCGCCTACCTGCTGGCCTGCGACGTGGCGGCGGCCGATGGCGACGCGACGGAGGAGGAGCTGGTCTTCCTCCAGCAGCTGCGCATCGCGCTGGAGATAGACCGGCTGGTGGCTGGCGCCATCGAGCGCGCGGCGCGGGCGCGGTACCAGATCGTCTGACCCCACCACGTCGCTGCGCGACGCGGCGGGGGCCCCACTCGCAGGTGCGCGGCGTGCCGTCGGGTGCGCCGGACCTTGCGTGCGGCCACGCGGCTTCGCGCGTGCCGGGCCTGTCCGGTTCTGCCCGTTCGTCTCCGCGCCAGGGCGGAGCCCTGGCGCGACCTTGGGGTTTCGTTCATCTCTTCCCCGCATGCTCGCGGGAT
>JALHNW010000002.1:0-1904 GCA_022843345.1 Rubritepida sp.
GCATCGCCGGCTGGCCCTGCACGCGCCCGGCGCCGTGCTGGCCGCCATCCGCGCCTTGCCCGGCGCGTTGGAGGAGTTCGCGGGCCCCTTGGCCCTGCGTGAATCCGCGACGGAGGAGATCGCCGATGCCTGAGCCGCGCTGCCCCGTCTGCGGCAAGCCCTCGCGACCGCGCGGGAAGGGTGCGCCCTTCTGCTCAGACCGCTGCCAGCAGGTGGATCTGGGCCGCTGGTTCACCGGCGCCTACGCCGTGCCGGCGCAGGAAGAAGAACCGGATGAGGGCGACACCCCGGCTGGACAGGGCTGACAGGGTCCGGTATTCACCCGGCACCAACGGCGCCCAGGTAGCTCAGTTGGTAGAGCATGCGACTGAAAATCGCAGTGTCGCTGGTTCGATTCCGGCCCTGGGCACCATTGGTTCATTTTGTTCAGTCCTTTCAGTCGCTTCAGTCGCGTTTTCGTCCCACTCCGCCCTGGCAGGGGTTGGGTGGGACTTTTCGTCTGCGGCCAGTCGCGCCATCGCGCTCGCCGCAAGGCGATCCTGTTGGGCGTTCCGGGTGTAGAGCGCCGCCTGCTTCGGGCTGCTCCACCCCATCGCGCCCATCAGCTCATGTTCGGTGGCGCCGAGGTGCGCCAGGCGGATCGAAGCCACCTTCCGCAGTCCGTGGGGCGAGCACTGGGGTAGCCCGGCTTCGCGGCACCACTTCCGGAAGGCGTTGCCGAAGGTCTCGGCCGAATACGGCCTGCCATGGTCGTTCACCAGGAAGTGCAGCTCGCCGCACGGCGAGGCCGCAATGATCCGCGCCAGCACGGGCACCACCGGCAATACCAGGTCCTTCGGCGTCTTCGTCCTGCCTTTCTGCACGCGGAAATGGACTGCGCCGTTCCGCAGGTGCTGACGCCCCAGCCGCACCGCATCGCTTCGGCGCACGCCGAGGTACATCAGCAGCGCCAGCGCCAGCCGAGGTTTCGACCCCACGGGCCAGTGGGCTTCGAACTGCGCGACTTCCTCGGCGGTCCAGGCGTGGAAGCCATCGGGATTGCCGGAGGGCAGGTAGGCAACGCGGGCTGCTGGGCTATCCTTCACAGCGCCCACGCGAATGCCAGTTTTGTACACCGCGCGCAGAGCCTTCAGCAGGGAATTGAACCCCTCCGGCGTCTCGGCCCGCATGTCCTTCTGACGCTCCAGGAAGGAGGGCGGAAGGGTCGCAGCCATGCGGTCCCCGTGACGCTTCCCGTCCTTGCCGATGGCTTGCCCGAACCGCTCGAGGATGAGGCGGCGCACCCGCTGGGATCGTGCGTCCATCCGCTTGAACTCGGAGCCACCGAAGTAGGTGATGAACAGCTCGTCCAGGGTGCCCTTCGCCACCTCGCGAGGCCGTGCGGGTTGACCAGCAGGCGGGGCTTCCACCGCACGGCGGTACTCCGCATCGAAGGCATCAGTGCCAGGCGTTTCGTGCAGGCGCAGCTTCGGTTGGTCAGGCAGGCGCAGATAGGTCCGCACGTTGCCGTGACGGTCCGTGTCCTGGACAACGTAGCGGTACCGGCGCGCCACCTGGATCATGCGTCGTCCCAATCGCTGCCAGGCGCGGCGAGCTGCCGTTCCTTCTCGGCTTCGATCCACCCATCCAGGTCGCGTACATCCCAGCGGATCAGGCCCTCGGTGGGGCGAAACGACTTCGGAAGGCGGCCTTCCTTCACCTCGCGGTCGAAGGTGCTCAGGCCCATGCCCAGATACTCGGCGGCGAACTCGCGGCTAAGCAGGCGACGGGCGAGCGTGAAGGCAGGCGTGAGCACCCGCCCCCTCTCTTTCCCCGCGTTCTGCATCCCGTCTGGCATCAGGTCACCTTGGCCTTCTCGACCAAGCTACGGGCCGCGGGGCCGCACCCCCAAGAAACTCGCGCAT
>JALHNW010000002.1:1914-16284 GCA_022843345.1 Rubritepida sp.
CGCATATTCGCTGGCGGCGATCATGCGAGGGGCACCGGGGCGGCGCCGCGCGGGTTGAAGCCTTCGATCTCGCGCACTTCGTCCGGGTCGAGGATGCCCGCCTCGACGGCGATCTTGTGCGACTGCCACCGGGTCTCGGCATCGCCGCGCATCAGGGCGGACATGTCCACCTCCAGCGCGAAGGCGGGATCGGTGAAGACGCTGCGCGCGAACTCGGCCTCGATCTTGCGGACCCACGGCGCCAGCGTGAACTGAGCGAACCAGCGCCCGGCCTCGCGCGAGTTGGTGAAGGTGCCGTGCGACAGGTCCTGCACGATGGGCGGCGGCACCTGGTACAGGCGGCAGAGCTCTTCGACGGTGAACCGCCTCGAGGCCAGCACCTCAGCATCCTCCGGGCTGACGCTGAGCGCCTGCCACTCGGCGCCGCCGTCCAGGATCAGGGTCTTGCGGCCGTTATGCGCGCCCGTGTAGCCGCTCAGGGCGTC
The DNA here is from genome assembly GCA_022843345.1 of Rubritepida sp. GTDB lineage: Bacteria > Pseudomonadota > Alphaproteobacteria > Acetobacterales > Acetobacteraceae > Roseococcus. Next base: position 2,400 of record JALHNW010000002.1, read on the forward strand.
CCGCAGCCGCGCGCGCTGGTCAGGGGACAGGTTGCCCGCAACCTTGATCGCCCCGCTTGGCGTGGCCTGATTGCGCCACAGGCTCCCGGACCATTCCTGCAACGCCTGCGCCGTGCCGATCACCTCGCGGGCGCGCGACAGGCGCGAACGGCCGATCAGCCCATCGTCGCTGCGGTCCTTCAGGTGCATGAACTCGCCCGGAAGGAGGCGCCTGGATCGCCCCGTGCCGCCGAACGGCCCCTGGTACGCCACCACGTCGAAGGCCAGCCGCCCGGAGGGCAGCAGCACGGCCGCGGCGTTGCCCCAGGGGATGGGCACCAGCGCCACCGGCCGCCCTGCCCCATCCACCTGCACCTCGGCCAGCGCGTTGCCGTGCAGCAGGGCTTGCGCCAACAGCCATTCCACGAAGTCCGGCCAGGTCTGGCGGTCGTTCGGTCGCCGCGTCAGGCGGGCCACCGGGTGCGCCGGGGCTTCCTCCCGCCTGCCCTCCACGCTGCGGTACACGTAGGCGGGCAGGCTGCCCGCGGCCGAGGCGATGGCGTTCACGCAGGCGAGCACGGCGGCCAGGTTCTCGGCCGTCTGCGCGCTGACCCCCTGCCCCGCGGAAGTGCCGATGGGCAGGCCCGGGAACTCGTTCAGCGCGCGGGCCTCGGGACGGCCCCACAGGCGGCTCAGGGCGGCGCGGATCATCGCAGGGTCTCCACATACCGCCGCCGCCACTGGCAGCCGCCCAGCGCGGCGGAACGCGCCGCCACGGCCGTGCCCGCGTACGCGGGGAAGGCCTGCACGATGGAGACTTCGATCAGGTCCACGTCATGCAGCTCCCGCCGCTCGGCCGCGGGCCAGGTCTCCTTGCGCGCCACGAAGGAGAAGGACATGCCGCCCAGGTCGCGCCGCTCGGCCAGGGCCAGCATGTCGCGGCCGAGTGCGGTGTCCGGCACGTCCAGGCTGAAGGACAGGCCGCGGGCATCCTCGGCCAGGCGCAGCGTGCCGGACCCCGTGCGGCCCAGCAGGCGGGCGGGGTCATGGTCAACCAGCGCCAGCACGTCGCGCTGCGCGGCGAGCGAACGGGTGAAGGCGCCGCGCTGGATCGTCTCGGAGAAGCCGCCGATCTTGGCGGCCTCCCCGAACACGGCGGCGTAGCCCTCGAGACGGCGGCCCGCCGCCCGCAGCTCGGCCGCGATCCGGCGTTCGGTGCCGTTGGGGAAGCGGGCCGCGGCGATCACGCCTGGATGTCCCGGATGGCGGCGAAGGAGGCGGCCTGGCGCACCGCGATATCCACCGTCATCATCGCCCGGATGGAGACGTTGCCCTTCGCGTAGGCGGTCGCCTCGTAGGGGTTCACCAGGATATCCAGCTCGGACCACATGCCGATCAGGAGGTCGGACCACCCGCCGTAGATCAGCGCGGAAAGGTTGGTGCCCGTGCCCTTGGTGAGGTTGGCGGGCACCACGTTGGAGACTTGGGGCGTCATGCCCTGGAAGACCGTCGCCAGCCCCAGCGGCAGGTTCGTGGTGTCCTTCAGCTTGGCGGCGGCGCGGCGGACCCGGGTGTTGGTCAGGAAGCCGGTGCCGGTGGCGTTGGCGTCATCCACCGCGCCCACCAGGTCGGCCACGTGGTCGAAGGACAGGGCGCCGCCGTTGGCGCCGATGGCCACGCTGCCGATGCCGGAGGTGCTGAGGATGCCCCGCGGCTCGGCGCCCGTGCCGCTGCCGGAGATGGCGGCGCGGTCCAGCGTCTCGGCCAGGATCAGGGCCATGTCCGCGCGGGTGAGCTGCTCCACGTCCGGGCTCGCCTGCATCAGCATGTTGCGCGAGTACTCGGTCAGGGCGCCCGCGTGCTTCGGCGCCAGCGTCACCGCGTCGAACTGCGGATCGCTGGCGGGGATGGCCGCATCCTCGGCCACCCACGCGCCCGTCACGCTGGCCTTGCGGCGCGGGATGGTCACGTTGCCCGACAGGCCGGTGAGCACCGTGGCGCCCAGCGCGCGGACTCGGGTGGAATTGCGCAGCCGGTCAATGAACAGGTCGCCGCGGAAGTCGGTGGGCACCAGGTTGGAACCCGGCCCGCCCGCGGGCAACGTGGTGGTCAGGGTGCGCGCCTCGGCCGGGGCGCCCATGTGCCAGAACAGGCCCTGCGCGCGGCGACCGGACCGGCGCTCCATCTCGCCGGACATCTCGCGGGCGCGGCCCGCCGAGGCGTCGGTGGCGCCCATGGCGGCGCGGATCACGTCGAGGATGCCCACCTGGCGCAGCTCGGCGTCGAAGCGGTCATCGCCCGTGCCCACCGGCTGCCCGGCGGCGCGGCGCTCGGCATCGTCCACGGCGGCCTGGCGGGCGATGCGCGCCGCCAGGGCCTCGGCCTCGTTGCGCAGTGCGTCGAACCGCCCGCGCTGCTCGGCGCTCAGCTCGTTGTCGCCCGCGGCGTCGTTGATGGTGCGCAGCTCGGCGGCGATGGCCGCGCGGCGCTCCAGAAGATGGCGTAGGGTCATTGGTGGTGGTCTCCGTCGAGGGGATCGGCCGCCATCCCGGCGGGCGTGGTGAAGGGGGGGGCATCCATCGAAGGGCCGGGGCGCCTCGCGGCGCTCCATGCCGTGCCCAACGGCATCTGGGGGAGGCGCATCACGCGCCCGCCTTCTTCGCGTGCTCGGCTGCAATTCGCAGATGCCGTGCCCGCTCATGCTTGTCGAAGAGAGCGTGGTAGCGGTCGGCTTCCTCCTTGGTCTCGGGCGAGGTGTCCGACAGGGCCTCCAGCTCGGCGGTCTCGAGAAAGGTCAAGCCGGTGCGGACCTTCCGGCCCTGCGCGTCCCTCTCGTAGATCAGCAAGAAATCCGCGAAAGCATCGGCGTCTTTGGTTGGCGCTGACGGCGGCGGGGCGGCATCGCTCAGCACCCCTTCGACGCGCGCTAGGGTACGCCTGATGAAACTGTCTGTCCGGAAAAGCACCAGCACATCCGGCGCATCATCGCGGTCCAGGCCATCACCGCTGGACGCCGTGACCGGGCGGAAGTCGAGGTCGCCACTCGCCGGGTTGATGTGCAGGAGGAGGGCCTGTTCCTCATCGCCCGGCATCGGTGCCGATAGCTGGATCAGCCGCACATTCACCAGGTTCCACACCATGCGCGCCTTCGCGGGCGAGTAAATGTCCTGGCGGGCCAGCTCCCAGGCAGTGGCGACCTGAAGCACGTCGTGGGGCGAAAACATGCGGCGCCGCCCCTTCCCGGGGCCGTCGCCTGAGGTCGGCACAATATGCCCGCGCGCGAGCCACTGGCGGAACTGTTCCTCGGGAAGGCCCGGGACGCAGGCCAGCAGATCGGCCGTGGTCAGGGTACGATCATGAATGGAAGCGTCCATGACCGTAACCTACAGCCGTCATTTTGCACGGTCAAGCGTAAATGACAGGCGTCACGAACTGCATTAGCTCGGCGGCTTGAAGCCCTTCGTCATCTGCGCCACCAAGTCCCAGGCCCATTCAAGCTCAATGCTGTCCGGGTCTTCCATCCGGCTGATGGGGCTCCACGCCTCGAGGCGGGCGGCATGGGCCTTGGCGAACCAACCCTCGGCCGTCTTCGGCTCGGCATTGTCGAAGAAGTCCAGGAGGCGCCGGTACTCCACCACCAGGGGATGCTCGTCGGACCAATCATCATCCGGCATCGCGTTCATGGCAGCGTGCACGGTCCTATGCGCGTGACCAGCCAGGATCAGGGCGGCGTCGGGATGCTCGGCCAGCGTGGACACGCGGCCCAGCACGGCGCGCGTCCAGATGGTGACATCCACCTCGGGGCGCTTCTCAGCGGACGGATTCGGGGTGCTATGCTGCTTGGCAGCCATGACGATGTTCTCCGAGAACTCGTTGCGGTCAGGCCGGGCGCGGTGTTTCCAGCACCACGTTCGGCCGCTTCCACGCTACCCTCCCCGGACTCCCGCGCGCAATGGTCCTTCGCGCGCCGCCGCTTCGTCCCCCCGTTACTCCCAGCCGGTGAATCGCTTTCCCGGCGCGGCGCAACGGATATCCGCCCTCACGCCAGCAACCAGCCCACGCCCTCATAGGTGGGTGCCGCAGGCTCCCGGCTGGCGAAGCCCACCGCCATCACGGCGGCGATCAGCGGGTCAATCCGTCCCCGCGCGCGGGCCTTGCTCAGCTTGCGCGATCCGGCCGGGTCCATGTCCACCACCGCGTTCGCCACCGCCCAGCGCAACAGCGGGTTGCCGCCGTGCGCGAGGTGGCGTTGCAGCACCGCTGTTTCGAGGGCGTTGATGGATGGTGACATGTCCTTGAAGCCCTGCCCGTGCGGCTTCATGGGCAGGGACACGCCCTCGCGGTCCATCACCTGAAGGAGGTCGTTCAGCCCCCAGCGGTCATGCGCCACGGCGGCCAGGTCGAGGCCGTCCAGCTCGGCCGCCAGCCATCCCACCAACCACGCGCGGTCTATGGCGCGGCCCGGGATCGGCACGATCAGCCCGCGCGCCTGCCACTCGCGGTAGGGCGCGCGATCTTCCTGCATCTTCCGCTCGAGCTGCGCCTCGGGGATGAAGCCCACCACCCGCAGCTTGCCCGTCTCCGGCCAGTAGCAGGCGAAGGCGGTCAGGTCCGCAGCACCACTGGCGAGGTCTAGGGCGGCGAAGCACGGGCCGCTCGCCTCCCCATCTCCCTCGCACGCGTCCCACTCGGCCGGGCCGATGAAGCGGTCATCAGGCGCGATGGGCTGGTTGAGGGTGTACGCGCGGAACGCCGCCTCCTTGCTCGGCAGGCCACGCGCCTGCATCGCCTGCGCACGCACATCGTCCAGGGATCGGAAGTCGCCCAGCGCGGGGTTCGCCAGGTGCCAGGTGCTTTCCGCCCAGGGGTCCGCATCCAGGGGCGCGGTCCACACGAATGACCGGAAGGTGGGATCGGTGATGGTGCCCGCCGCCACCCGGTCGCCGTAGCGGATCAGCTCCTCCAGCGGGTTTTCCGGGTCCGGCGAGCGCGTGCTGATGGCCAGCAACAGGGCCTCGGCGTGCGCGCCCATGCCGGTCTGCAACGCCTCCAGCAGCTCCCGCCCGCGCCACTGCGCCACCTCGTCCGCGATGGCGAAGGTGGGGCTGAGGCCATGGGCCTTGCGGGCATCGGCCGAGAGGGCGGCGAAGGTGCTGCCCGTCACCACGTCCTCGGCCGTCTTGTTGAAGTCGCGGAAGATCAACCGATCCGCGATGGCGGGGTTCGCCAGCGCGAAGGCGCGCAGCTCAGCGAAGATGATGCTGGCCTGCCCGCGATCCGCCGCGGCCGAGACCACCTGGCCGCGCGGCACCGCCTCCGGCCCTACCAGGTGCGCCAGCGCCAGCGCAGAGGCCAAGCCGGACTTCCCGCCCTTGCGCGCCATGCTGACCACCCCCGTTCGCACCACGCGCCGCCCGGCGGCATCGGTGGCGTACAGCCCCTCGAGGATGCCGCGCTGCCAGGGGCGCAGGATCAGGGGGCGCCCAGCGTGCGCGCCGCTGGTGACGGTCAGGCCCTCGCACCAGGCGATCAGGCGGTCAGCCCGGGTGCTGCCACGGGCCACGGGCGGCGCGACGGGCAGAGGCAGCTTCCTCGGGGCGCGGGCGGGCTTGGCGCCAGGACCACGGGCACCCATCAGCCGTCTCCCCGAGATAGGGCCGGATCGGAACTAACTGTGTCCGGCTCCCCACCAACGGTCCCGCCCCCCAGCCCTGAGAGATTTCCCGCGCGCGGCTGGTTCCACCAGTGCCGCGGGTCCATCGGCTGCCCACTGGCCGCGGTCCAGGCCTTCGGCTCCCCGCCCTGGCGTCGCTGGTTGTGGCACTGCGCGCAGAGACCCCGGAGGTTGCTGAGGCAGTCCGCCCCGCCCTTGCTGCGCGGGATGATGTGGTCAGCGACCACGGCCCGCGCCCGGCAACCCGGCGTGGCGCATGTCGGCTGGCGGCTCAGGCAGGCGGCCCGCAGAGCCCGCCACTCCGGGGTTCGGTAGAAGGGCGAGCTCATCGGCGCGTCTCCCGGATCAGGTGCTCGAGGTCCATCAGCGCCCCCACCAGGTCGCCCTTGTCTTCGTGGAAGGCGTGCGGATGGCGCGGGCACGGCGCCCGGAGGCGGCGCGCACGGGCCACGATGTCGGCAACCAGCTCAGACAAGGGGGCCGGACGCCCATGGTGACGCACGGTGACGGCCTGGTGACGCACCGATTTAGCGTGCGTCACCGTGTTTTTTGGCAGATTTCCGCGGGTTTCGGGAGGATGGTGACGCACGGTGACGCACTTCTCCCTAACATCTCCCCAGCCCCCCGCACTCCCCCTGGATGCCCCACCTTCTGAGGTGTCCCAATGGTTTTTCTGGGAAAGTGCGTCACCGTGCGTCACCATCGGGCGCAAACCCGCGGATTTCCTCACGCTCCCGCGGTGACGCACTGGGCAGAGTGCGTCACCAAGTGCGTCACCGTGCGTCACCAGGGTCTCAGCGGCCATGGGTCGCACCCTTGGACCAGTAGCGGACCCCGCCATGGCCCCGTCCCCCGCCCGCCCAACCGAGGCGGCTGAGGATTGCCCGGATGCGGTTCTGGTCAGCCGTGCCCAGCTTGGGCGTTTCGATGTGCAGCGCCTCGCGCGCCACCTGAAGGAGCGTGACCTTCGACTGCCCGGCCAAGTACCCTTCGATGGCCTCTTCCCAGGCGTCGTGTTCGAAGCGCGCTTCCTGCTGCGGGGCGATGTGCGCCTTCTCGAACTCTGCCGCGGGCCACCACGCCTCCCCGGCCTGGTAGGCCGCGAAGGCTTCGGCGAAGAGCTGGTCGCGGTCGCGCGCCAGCGCCTCCAGGTCCACGGTCCCCACCTTTACCGGCCAGAACCGCCGCGCCCCGGTTTCGTCCCGGAGGTACGCCTCCTTGTTGGTGGTGCCGATGAACACGCATTGCCGCGGCTCATGGACTTCGTTGCGCCCGTACTTGGGCGTGAACTTTTCTTCCGTCCGCGTGACGAACTCCTTCAGCTTCGCAGCATCGGCCTTGCTAGTGGCGCTCAGCTCGGCAATCTCCACCAGCCATTTGCCCCGCAGGTGCTGGGCCAGGCGGATATCATCACGGTCGAGGTCCGGGAGGTTGTCAGAAAACCAAGCTCCGCCAAGGATGCGACACGCCGTGCTCTTCCCGGCGCCCTGGTCGCCTTCGAGCACGATCATGTAGTCAGCCTTGCAGCCGGGCATCTCCACGCGGGCAACCATGGCCAGGAGGAACATCCGGCCGATGCCGGTGGCGTAGGCGCCCGGCGCGGCGGACATGTAGCGGGTCAACCAGCCGTCCAGGCGTGGAACCCCATCCCAGGTCAGCGAGCGCAGATAGCGCCGCACGGGGTGGAAGGCGTTGTCCCTGGCGCGAAGGTCCACCCCCTGGAACACGGTGTCCTTCGGCATGGTGGGCAGGCCGCTGCGCTGCATCCACAGGTGGACGCGCGACACGTCCACATCCTCGAGCGCCCGCACCACCCCTTCCTTGTCGCGCACCACGGCGGCGCGCTGCATCTCATCGAAGGCCAGCCGGTGCTTCCACTCCGGCGCGTTGCTCAGCGCCGTCATGGCGTTGGCGAGGTTGCCGCGCGGATCGCCCTCGTTGTTGCGCTGAAGGTAGCGGTGCCACTCCGGCGCCTCTCCTTCGGGCGCATCGTCGGGATGGCGCGCTTCGCCCTGCTTCGCCTTCCTACTGGCGTTCGACCAGGTGCGCGCCAGCTCCCGGCCGCCCTCGGCCTCCTTCTCGGCCCGCCACGCGGCCGTCTCCGGGTGCTTGTCCAGCTCGGCCAGCCAATCGGCCTTGCCGCCCCCGGCGCGCGCCACGTCCAGCGCCAGGCGGTAAGCCGCGCCGCTGCGGGACTGGTCGCCCCCGCGCGCGCCAAAGTCCAGGCCGAAGGGCGCACGTGCCGCGCCGCTCGCCTGCCCACCACGGGCGAAAGCCGGGCCGCCCTCGCGGATCAGCCAAAGCAGCGCCTCGAGGCTGACGCGGCGCAGCTCCCGCGGCGTGCCGTCCAGGTGGTCATCCGTGGTGGCGAAGTAGCGGTTGCTGACGTGCAGCTCAATGGCGGGCGGGTGCGACGTGCCGCCGCCCGCGCGCTTGAACATCTTGCCGTGCATCGTCCACATGGCGCGGCGCAGCTCGGGGAGGTCGTTGGGCGCGAGGATGAAGAAGAGCTTCACGCCCGTCTTCGATGGCGACACCTCGGCATAGGTCGGGAACCGCTCGAGCACATCGGACGCCCAAGGCGCCAGGTCGCCGGTCTCCGCACGGCAGGAATCCAGGTCCAGGCCCGCGATGCAGAGGTCTTGGAACTCGCCCAGCATGATGCCCACGCCCCCAACGCCAAGCGGCATGGGCAGCGCCCTGGCCCGCGCGGCGGCGTCCAGGCGGGTCCCCCAGGTGGCCGGGTCATCTGACTTCGCCATGCCCCTGCCGGGGGAGTAGGGAACCTTGGTGGTCTTGCCCTTCCGGTCTTCGGCCTGCCACGCCACCCACCGCGGGATGGCCGCCAGCCCGGCGAGCGTAGGCGAGAGGGTGCTGCCGTCAGGCATGGTGCAGCCCTCCCGCAGCAACAGCAGTTGCTTGCTCAGGTGGGACACAGCCCGTATAGGAGGCGTTGGAATACCTGGGGAGGCGGCTCAGTCCCACCCTTGCCCAAGTGCTTGTTTCAGCCGGATTTAGTCGCCCCGGCCCTGGGCACCATTTCCTTCAGCGCCGCCGTCCCGGCGCCTGCCGCAGTAGCTCATGCACCATCGCGCAGCGCCCGCGGCCCGGATGCGTCACCGTGATCCGCCGCGCGCCATTGGCGCCCTCCAGCAGCTGCCCCTCGCCCGGACGGAAGGCGCCGAAGGCCGGCAGGGCCATCTTGCCATCCGCGCCGATGCGTCCTTCCAGAACCGGGTCGCCGGGCAGGCCGGGCAGCAGCAGCACGCCGCCGCGCACCTCGGCGGTGGCGCGCTCGCGCCCCACCTTGCCGGCGCTGCCGCAATCCTGGAACCGCGTGCCCTCATAGGCGCCGTCATGTGGCGAGGCGGCGCGCTGCGCCCCGGCCGGCAGGGCGAGCAGCACCAGGAACAGGACAACCAGTAGGCGCATCGTCATTCCCCGAAGCTGTTGGAACGCGGGAAGCCATTGGGCACCATCTTGCCCGCCCCGGCCCGCTGCCCCCGCCAGGTGGCGAGGTCGGTTTCCAGCCGCGTGCGCTCGCCCAGCCGCCAGGACAGGCCTTCCTTGCGCGTGAAGACCTTGGCGTCGGCCAGCCCGCCATCCTTGAAGGATTGCAGCTGCACCCCGCGGCCGCGGGTCATCACCGGCAGCTGGTCCAGCGGGAAAAGCAGCAGCTTCCGGTTGTCGCCCAGGCTGGCGACCGTGTCGGCCTCCGCGCGGCGGCACAGCATGGCACGCGCCGGCGCCTCGACGGACAGCACCTGCTTGCCGGTGCGCTTCTCGGCCAGCAGCTCGGCCGCCTCGACCAGGAAGCCCTTGCCGTCGGTGGCGGCGACCAGGTAGCGCGCGCCCTCCTCGGGCAGGAGGAGCGCCAGCACGCTTTCCTCGTTCGGCAGCTCCACCAGCAGGCGCAGGGGCTGGCCGTCGCCGCGGCCGCGCGGCAGCGTCTCGGCCTTCACGGTGTAGGCCTTGCCGTTGGTGGCGAAGGCGACGACGCGGTCCACGCTGGTGCAGTGCAGGCGGAACAGCTCGCCGTCGCCCTCCTTGAACTTCAGCTCCTGCTCGGGCGGCAGGTGGCCCTTGAAGGCGCGCACCCAGCCCTTCTCGGACAGGACCACGGTCAGCGGCTCCTTCTCCACGAAGGCGCTCTCGTCCACCGTCACAGCCGGCATCGCGCCGCCTGCGGTGGTGCGACGCGCGCCAAGGGCGCCCGAACCGAATTTCTCGCGCGTCGCCTCGACCTCGCGCGCGATCGCCGTCCAGCGCCGGGCCTCGGAGGCCATCAGGGCGTTCAGGCCCTTCTGCTCCTTGGCGAGCTTCTCGTGCTCGCGCCGGATCTCCATCTCCTCCAGCTTGCGCAGGGCGCGCAGGCGCATGTTGAGGATGGCCTCGGCCTGCACCTCGGACAGGGCGAAGGCGGCCATCAGCTTGGCCTTGGGCTCGTCCTCCTGGCGGATGATGCGGATCACCTCGTCCAGGTTGAGGTAGGCGACAAGGTAGCCGTCCAGCACCTCCAGCCGTCGCGCGATGGCGGCCAGGCGGTGGTTGGTGCGCCGCTCCAGCACCACCAGCCGGTGGTCCAGCCAGGCGCGCAGCACCTCCTTCAGCGACATGACGCGCGGCGTGCGGGCGGCGTCCAGCACGTTCATGTTCAGCGGGATGCGCTGCTCCAGCGCGGTGGCGCGGAACAGCGTCTCCATCAGCACCGCCGGGTCCACGATGCGGCTCTTGGGCTCCAGCACCATGCGGACCAGCTCGGTGGATTCGTCGCGCACGTCGGCCAGCAGCGGGAGCTTCTTCTCCTCCAGCAGGGCCGCGATCTGCTCGATCAGGCGCGACTTCGCGACCTGGAACGGGATCTCGGTGACGACGACGACCCAGCCGCCGTTCTTCTGCTTCTCCACCGCCCAGCGCGCGCGCAGGCGGAAGCCGCCTCGCCCCGTCTTGTAGGCGTCGGCGATGCTCTCGGCGGGTTCGACCAGCACGCCGCCGGTCGGGAAATCCGGGCCGGGGATGTGCGCCAGCAGCTCGCGCGTCGTGGCGGCGGGGTTGGCGATCAGCGCCAGCGCGGCCGAGCAAAGCTCACCGGCGTTGTGCGGCGGGATGGAGGTCGCCATGCCCACCGCGATGCCGTTCGCGCCATTGGCCAGCAGGTTGGGGAAGGCGGCCGGCAGGACCACCGGCTCCTTGTCCTCGCCGTCGTAGGTGGCGCGGAAATCCACCGTGTCCTCGTCGATCTGCGCCAGCAGCGCCTGCGCGACCTCGGTGAGGCGGGATTCCGTGTACCGCATGGCGGCGGCGTTGTCGCCGTCGATGTTCCCGAAATTCCCCTGGCCCTCCACCAGCGGGTAGCGGGCAGCGAAATCCTGCGCCAGCCGCACCAACGCCTCGTAGACGGCGCTGTCGCCATGCGGGTGATACTTGCCGATCACGTCGCCGACCACGCGGGCGCATTTCTTGAAGCCCGAGGCCGGGTCCAGCTTCAGCTGGTGCATGGCCCAGAGCAGCCGCCGATGCACCGGCTTCAGCCCGTCCCGCACGTCGGGCAGGGAGCGGGCCATGATCGTGCTCATGGCGTAGGCGAGGTAGCGCTCGCTCAGCGCCTCGCTCAGCTTCGTCTCGCGGATGGCGCCGCCATCCTTCGGTATCACGTCGTCGGGCATGATGTTTCAGGTTTGTTCCGGCGCTTATCTAGGTGATCGGGGCCGCCAGCGCCAGGGCGGCGACGCGGTCTTGCAGCCTTTCGCGCGCCGGCGGAAGGGGGCGGTGCTGCTGGCCGAAGGCGTCGCGCTCCAGGAAATGCCCCGTGATCGCCAACGCCTGCGCCCATTCCGCCGGCCCCGACGGCGCGTCCTTGTCGCGCAGGAAGGCCGGCAGGGGAAACAGCCGCTCCGCATAGGGCGCCGCCGCCCCGGCGCTGACCGCCCGGCCGGAGCGCGGCGAAACATGGGTCAGCCCCTCCCGCGCGCCCGTCACCGCGCAGGCGGCGAGGTCCAGCCCGTAGCCCAGCTCGGCCAGCAGCAGCGCCTCCCAGCGCAGGTAGGGGGCCACGCCGGCCGCGCCGCCGCGCGCCAGGTCGCGCACCACGCCCACCAGGGCATGGAACACCGCCGGGTGCGGCTCGCGCTCCGGCAGGGCGGCGTCGGCCATGGCGGTGGCGGCGGAAAGCACGGCCAGGGCCAGCGGGTCCTCCATCGCGAAGGCGGCGGCCTGGTGCACCGGCTCGGCGGTGTAGGCGCCCAGCTGGTCGGGCAGGCGCGCCACCCAGCGCGCCTCCAGCAGGTTGCCCGGCTGCCAGAGCGCCACCTGCCGGCGCGACTGGCCGCCGCGCGCCAGGCCCGCGTGGCGCCCATGCGCCTCGGTCAGCAGGGTGACGTGCAGGTCGGCATCGCCCATCGGGCGGATGGCGAGGCAGATGGCGGGGGCGGTCCACTCGATGCTCACCGCCCCTGGATAGCGCGTTCAGCCGGGGCCGGCGAGCGTCAGCCCTCATCCTCCAGGCCGAGCGCGCGCAGCCGGCCGCGCTCCTCATCCCAGCCCGGCCGTTCCTTCACGTTGAGGAACAGGTGGATGGGGCGTTCCAGCAGCGACACCAGCTCCAGCCGCGCCCGGCGGCCGATCTCGCGGATGCGGGTGCCCTTGTCGCCGATGATGATCGCCTTCTGCCCGGCGCGGCCGACATAGATGGTGCAGTCCACCCGCGCCGAGCCGTCGTCGTTTTCCGTCCAGCTCTCGGTCTCCACCGTGGCGTGGTGGGGGACTTCCTCGTGGGTCTGGCGCAGGATCTGCTCGCGCACCACCTCGGCCGCCAGCATGCGGTTGGGCAGGTCGGACAGCTCGTCCTCGGGGAACATCCAGGGGCCGGGCGGCATCACCGCGGCCAGCTTCTCGCGCAGGCGGTCCAGGCCGCTGGTATTGCTGGCGCTGATCATGAAGGATTCCGCGAAGTCCAGCATGCCGTGCAGCTCGGCCGCCAGCGGCAGCAGGCTGTCGCGCGGCACCAGGTCCACCTTGTTCAGCGCCAGCCAGAGCGGGCGGCTGCCGCCGACCTTCCTGAGCTTCTCGACGATGGCGCGCACGGATTCCGTCAGGCCGGACTTGGCGTCCACCAGCAGCAGCGCGAAGTCGGCATCCTGCGCCCCGCCCCAGGCGGCGCTGACCATCGCGCGGTCCAGCTTCCGCCGCGGCGCGAAGATGCCGGGCGTGTCCACCAGCACGATCTGCGCGGCACCCTCCATCAGCACCGCGCGGATGCGGAAGCGCGTCGTCTGCGGCTTGGGCGAGACGATGGAGACCTTGGTGCCCGCCAGCGCATTCACCAGCGTGGACTTGCCCGCATTGGGCGCGCCCAGGATGGCCACGAAGCCGCAGCGGCGCTGCTCGTCGGCGCTCATTGCTCCATCCCCGCCAGCCAGTTCTCGGCCGCCGCGAGTTCCGCGGCGCGCTTGCTGTCGCCCATGCCTTCCGCCTCCCGCCCCGCTGCCGTCACCGCCACCACGAAGACCGGCTGGTGCGCCGGCCCCGCCTGGGACACCAGCCGGTATTCCGGCAGCCCCCTGCCCTTGCCCAGCGTCCACTCCTGCAACCGGTTCTTGGCGCTGGCCGGCGGCTTCGCGGGGGCGGCCAGCGCCGCCTCCCACTCGCGGCGCACCAGGGCGCGCGCCGGCTCCAGCCCCGCATCCAGGTAGATGGCGCCCAGCACCGCCTCCAGCGCGTCGCTCAACACGGTGGCGCGCGCGCGCAGGCCGGTGCGGCCTTCCGCCGGCGGCACGGTCAGCGCCTCGGCGATGCCCAGCGATTCGGCGATGGGGGCGATCGTCTCCTGCGCGCAAAGCAGGCCCAGGCGCTTGCCCAGGTCGCCCTCGCGCTCCTGCGGGAAGCGCTCGGCCAGCCATTCGGCCATCAGCAGGCCCAGCACGCGGTCGCCGAGGAATTCCAGGCGCTCGTTGCTGTCCAGCATGCGCTTGCGCGGGTCGGCGGCGGAGCGGTGCGTCAGCGCGCGCGCCAGCAGCGCCCCGTCGCGGAAGCGGTGGCCGATGCGCTCCTCGAAGGGCGTCACCGCACCAGGCTCAGCAGTCGCGTCCAGCGGATGGCGAAGGGCCAGTTCCACACCTCCCAGATGCGCGCGGAGCCGTCCACGCTGAAGAAGATGAACTCGGCGCGGCCCACCAGGTTCTCGGACGGGACATACCAGCCGAGCTGATCACGGTCGCGCGTCGAGCCGGAGAA
>JALHNW010000002.1:16294-22487 GCA_022843345.1 Rubritepida sp.
AACTCGGCGCGGCCCACCAGGTTCTCCCACGGGATCATGCCGACCGCGGAGGGGACGCGGCTGTCCAGGCTGTTGTCGCGGTTGTCGCCCATGGCGAAGACGTGGCCCTCGGGCACGGTGAATTCGGGGGTGTTGTCCAGCGGCGCGTCGTCGGACTGCTCGACGATCAGGTGCGCGCGGCCGCCGGGCAGGAACTCGCGGCGCAGGTCCACGGTCATGCGCGGGCCGTCGCCCTCGATCACGAAGGGCCCCAGCCGCTCCATCCGCACCGCGCTGCCGTTGATGTGAAGGATGCCGCGCCGGACCTGCACCACGTCGCCCGGCAGGCCGATGATGCGCTTGATGTAGTCCTGCCGGGTGTCGCGCGGCAGCTTGAACACCGCCACGTCCCCGCGCTGCGGCATGGCGCCCCAGACGCGCCCGCCGAACAGGTTCGGGCTGAAGGGCATCGAGTGCCGCGAATAGCCGTAGGAGAACTTGGAGACGAAGAGGTAGTCGCCCACCAGCAGCGTCGGGATCATGGAGCCGGACGGGATGTTGAACGGCTCGAACGCCACGGTCCGGATGCCGATGGCGATGAGCGCGGCGTAGACGATCGTCTTCGCGCTTTCCAGCCAGCCGCCGGACTTCTTCTTGGCCAAGGTGGGGGTCTTCGACATGGGGGAACCGGGAGGTGTGACGGGCGAGAAAGCCCGGCGGGGCCCGGAAGTCAAGGAAGCGGCACCGCCTCGATCAGCACCTGCGCCTCCGCCAGGGGGTATTCGTCCGTCATGGTGAGGTGGATGAGGGCGCGATGGCCCGGCGGCGTCATCGCCGCGAGCCGGGCGGCGGCTCCACCCGTGAGGCGCAGGGTGGGCTGGCCGGAGGGCAGGTTCACCACGCCGAGGTCGCGGTGGAACACGCCGTGGCGGAAACCCGTGCCCAGGGCCTTGGACGCCGCCTCCTTCGCCGCGAAGCGCTTGGCGTAGGTGCCGGCGCGCAGGCGTTCCGTGCGCCGCTCCGCCTTCGCGCGCTCGGCCTCGGTGAAGACGCGGTGGGTGAAGCGCTCGCCGTGCCGCGCCAGCACGGATTCGATGCGGCGGATGTCGCAGAGGTCGTTGCCGATGCCCAGGATCATGGGTGCGCGGGGTCAGCCACGCGACCGGTCCACCCGGATCACGCCGTCGCTGGCGCGCAGCGTGCCCATCAGCTCGCCCAGGTGGCGGGTGTCGCGCACCTCGACGTCGAGCTGCAGCTCGCACTCGTCATCCTCGCGCCGGCCCAGGCGCAGGTTGGTCAGCACGCCCTTCTGCTTGGCGATGGCGTTCGCCACGCCCGAGAGCAGCTGCGGCCCGTTCACCGCCTGCACCGACAGGCGCACCGTGTGCCCCGCCCCGCCCAGCGCCGCCTCCTCCCAGTCCACGTCCAGGAAGCGCTCGGGCGTGGCGGAGAAGTTCTCCAGCATGTGGCAGTCGTTGGTGTGCACGGTCACGCCCTTGCCGGTGGTGACGATGCCCACGATCCGGTCGCCCGGGATGGGGTGGCAGCAATGGGCGAAGTGCAGCTGCATCCCCGCCACCACGCCGGTGATGGGCTGGGAGGGCACGCCGCGCTGCCCCGCGTTGCGGCCGCGGTTGGCGATCAGCGCGGCGGCGTCCACCGGGCGCTGCGGGCCGCGCAGCTCCGGGAAGGCCGCGTGCACCACGTCGCGCGCGGAGATCCCGCCCGACGCCACGGCGTGGAACAGCTCCTCCACGCCCAGCTGGCGCAGCGCCTTGGCCGCCGGCTCCAGCAGCTTCTCCTGGAAGTCCAGGCCGTTCTGGCGGAACGCCTTGACGATCAGCGTGCGCCCCTCGTCCCGCGCCCGGGCCTTCTCCTCCGCCTGGGCGTAGCGGCGGATGCGGGCCTGCGCCTTGCCGGAGACGACGAACTTCATCCAGGCCGGGTTGGGCTTGCCGCCCTTGGCCGTGATGATCTCCACCTGGTCGCCGTTGTCGAGCTTGTGGTCCAGCTTGACGATGCGCCCGTTCACCTTGGCGCCGACGCAGGCGTCGCCCACCTGGGAATGGACGTGGTAGGCGAAGTCCACCGGCGTGGCGCCCTGCGGCAGCTCGATCAGGTCGCCCTTGGGGGAGAAGCAGAAGACGTGCTCGCGATGGAGCTCGAGCTTCGTGCTCTCCATCGCGTCGTTGGCCTCGGTCTCCGTCTCCAGGATGTCGATCAGCGCGCGGACCCAGGGGTAGGAGCGCGCGGGTGCGGCATCCCCGCCCTGCTTGTACACCCAGTGGGCGGCCAGGCCGTATTCGGCGACGTGGTGCATCTCGCGCGTGCGGATCTGCACCTCGATCTTCGCCTCCTCGCGCCGGCCCGGCAGCACGACGCCGGTGTGCAGGGACTGGTAGCCGTTGGTCTTGGGGGTGGAGATGTAGTCCTTGAAGCGCCCGGCGATGACCTTGAAGGCGTCGTGGATCGCGCCCAGTGCCATGTAGCAGGCCGGCTTCTCGCCCACGATGACGCGGAAGGCCATCACGTCGGACAGCCCCTCGAAGGCGACGTTCTTCGCCTGCATCTTGCGCCAGATGGAGTAGGGCGACTTCTCGCGTCCCGACACCTCCTCGAAGGAGACGCCCAGCGTCGCCAGGGCGTCGCGAAGCTCCTGCTCGATCTCGGCGATGATGTCGCCCGAGCGGCCGCGCAGGTAGGTCAGGCGCTGGGCGATGGAGGCCCAGGCCTCGGGGTTCTGCTCGCGGAAGGCCAGCGTCTCCAGCTCGGTCTTCAGGGCCTCCATGCCGATGCGCTCGGCCAGCGGGGCGTAAATCTCCAGCGTCTCGCGCGCGGTGCGCAGCCGCTTCTCGGGCTTGGGCACGAAGCTCAGCGTGCGCATGTTGTGCAGGCGGTCGGCCAGCTTCACCAGCAGGACGCGCAGGTCCTCGCTCAGCGCCAGCAGCAGCTTGCACAGGTTCTCGGCCTGCTTGGTGCGCTCGCTCTGCACCTCGATGCGCGAGAGCTTGGTGACGCCGTCCACCAGGCGGGCGACCTCGGCGCCGAAGCGCTTCTCGATCTCGGGCAGGCCGTGCGGGGTATCCTCCACCACGTCGTGCAGCAGGGCGGTGGCGATGGTCGCGCTGTCCAGCCGGTAGCCGGCCAGGATCTCGGCCACGGCGACGGGGTGGATGATGTAGGGCTCGCCGTTCTGCCGCGCCTGGGTGGCGTGCGCCTCGGCGGCGAAGCGGCCGGCGCAGGCGATGAGGTCGCGGTCCAGCCGCGGGTCGGCGGTGCAGACGCGGTCGCAGAAGGCGAGGACCGCGTCAAGGCCCGGCGGGGATGCCGCCTCGGTCATGGCCCCGTCGGGGGCGCGCGCCAGCCCCGGCGTGGCGGGGGTGGCGCGCTCGCTCAAGGGGGCCCCTTACTCCTGGCCGCCGCCGAGTTCCGCGGCGAGCGAGGCTTCCAGGTCGTCGGGGTTGAACTCGTCCACCTGCATGTCGGCGGGCAGCTCCTCGTTCACGTCCATCACGCCGAAGATGTTCTCGTTGGTGGAGATGAGGTCCATCACCTCGTCCTCCACCGGCTCCGGCTCCGGCGCGCGGGTCAAGGACTTGATGAGGTCCTCCTGCAGCGCGGGCAGCTCCACCGTCTGGTCCGCGATCTCGCGCAGGGCCACGACGGGGTTCTTGTCGTTGTCGCGGTCCACCGTCAGGCTCTCGCCGCGCGAGATGTTGCGGGCGCGCTGGGCCGCCAGCAGCACCAGCTCGAACCGGTTGGGGACTTGGACGATGCAGTCTTCGACGGTGACGCGGGCCATGGGGAACCTCGGGACTCTCTGGGCGCGACTCAGCGATGCTGCGCCGCGGCGAACCCCTTAGATAGGCGCCCGCGCCGCCCGAAGCAAGCTCATAGCCGCATCAGCCAGCCGCGCATCGCGGCACCGGCGGCCTCCGGCACCTCCATGGTCGGCAGGTGGCCGCTGCCGGCGAAGCGCTCCAGCACGGCGCCCGGGATGGCGGCGGCCATCTCCTCGTGCAGGGCGGGCGGGGTCAGCACGTCCTCCGCCCCCACCGCCACCAGGGTGGGCACCGCGATGGCGGGCAGGTCGGGGCGCGAGTCGGCGCGGCCCATGATGGCGGTCTGCTGGCGAAGGAAGGCGTCGGGGCCCAGGCGTTCGGCCATCGCCATCACCTCGTCGGCCAGCGGCGTGCCCAGGCGCGAGGGGTGGATGAGCGAGGGCAGCAGCCGCGGCGTTACCCCGCGGAAGTTCCCGCGCCCCGCCAGGGCCAGCAGGTCCTTGCGGCGCTGCGTCGCCTCCGGCGCGTCGGGCCGGGCGGAGGTGTCGAGCAGGGCCAGGCCCGCCACGCGTCCGCGGGCCTGGCGCCAGACCTCCAGCGCCGCGTAGCCGCCCATGGACAGGCCGGCGACGGCGAAGCGGCCCGCCGGCATGGCCGCGATGGCGCGCGCCGCTATCGCCCGCATCGAATCGTCCAGCGACAGGTCGGCCACCACGGGCGCGGCCAACCCCGCCAGCGCCGGCATGGTGTCGCGCCACAGGCGGGCGTCGCACAGCAATCCGGGGAGCAGCAGCAGGGGAATGGCCATGCTGCGGGCATAAATCGCGGGCGGCCGGGTGCCAAGGTGCCGTTTCCTGTTGCGTTCCGCGCGCTTCGGGCGCATATGCGGAACCGTACGCAGAGGGCGGCTGGACCGCCCGGCTCGGCCGTGCCGCCCCCGAGGGGGCCGCCGGCCCCCAGGCACCAGGACACGACGCTTGACCGACACCACCCAGACCGACGCGCCCGCCGCGGAGGCCACCACCCACACCGACGCGCCCGCCATGCAGCAGGCGCCCGACAGCCTGCCCGAAACGGCCGCCGAGCCCGAGCTGCCGGCCCAGGCCGACGAGCCCGGCGACGCCCGCATCGACGACCGCGACGCCGAGGCCGACCCGGCGGACGGACCTTCGGATGGAAGCGAGCACGACGCCCGCATCGACGAGCGCACCGCGAACGAGCCCGAGGCGCCGCGCGCCACCTTCGAGGATCTCGGCCTGTCCGAGAACCTGCTGAAGGCCGTGGCCGAGAGCGGCTACATCCACCCCACGCCGATCCAGGAGCAGGCGATCCCCATCGTGCTGATGGGCCGCGACGTCCTGGGCTGCGCGCAGACCGGCACGGGCAAGACCGCCTCCTTCACCCTGCCGATGATGGACATCCTGGCCGGCTCGCGCGCCAAGGCCCGCATGCCGCGCTCCCTGATCCTGGAGCCGACGCGCGAGCTGGCGCTGCAGGTGGCCGAGCAGTTCGTGAAGTACGGCAAGTACCTCGGCCTCACCCACGCGCTGCTGATCGGCGGCGAGAGCATGGAAGAGCAGAAGGCCGCGCTGGAGAAGGGCGTGGACGTGCTGGTGGCCACCCCGGGCCGCCTGCTTGACCTGTTCGACCGCGGCCGCATCCTGATGGCGGACGTGAAGATCCTGGTGATCGACGAGGCCGACCGCATGCTGGACATGGGCTTCATCCCCGATGTCGAGCGCATCGGCTCCATCATCCCGCGCATCCGCCAAACGCTGTTCTTCTCCGCCACCATGGCGCCCGAGATCCGGCGCCTGGCCGACGCCTTCCTCAGCAACCCGAAGGAGATCACCGTCTCGCGCCCCGCCTCGGTGGCGACGACGATCGTGGCCGGGCTGCTCTACGTGAACGAGATGGACAAGCGCGAGGCGCTGCGCCGGCTGATCAAGCGCGAGGACGTGCAGAACGCGCTGATCTTCTGCAACCGCAAGCGCGACGTGGACATCCTGTACAAGTCCCTGAAGAAGCACGGCTTCAGCGTCGGCGCGCTGCATGGCGACATGGACCAGTCGTCCCGCTTCGCCACGCTCAACGCCTTCAAGGCGAACGAGATCCGCCTGCTGGTCTGCTCCGACGTCGCGGCGCGCGGGCTGGACATCGGCGGGCTGAGCCACGTGTTCAACTTCGACGTGCCCTTCCACTCGGAGGACTACGTCCACCGCATCGGCCGCACCGGCCGCGCCGGGCGGGAGGGCCACGCCTACACGCTGGCGACGCCGGAGGACGGCAAGCTGGTGCATGGCGTGGAGAAGCTGACCGGCGCGCCGATCCCGCGCATGACGCTGGACGGCGTGGACGCCGTGTCCGAGGAGGAGATCGCCGAGGCCGGCACGCGCCGCCGCGGCGGCCGTGGGGCGCGCCCCGAAGGGCGC
>JALHNW010000003.1 GCA_022843345.1 Rubritepida sp.
GGCACCGCCGAGCGGCGCTACACCGTCAACGGTGCCGTCACCCTGGGCGAGGGCAAGATCGCCATCACCCGCAAGCTGGTCGCCGCCATGGCGGGCGCGCTGGTCGTGTCGGGCGGGCGCTTCTACATCCACGCCGGTGCGCCGGCGCTGCCGGCCGCCACGCTCACCTCGGATGATCTGCGTGGCGACGTCACCATCGTCGGCTCGCGCCCGCGGCGCGATCTCTTCAACGGGGTACGCGCCGTCTATGTCGAGCCCGCCGCGGCCTGGCAGCCGACCGATGCGCCGCCGCTGCTCGCCAGCAACTACGTCACCGAGGATGGCGGTGAGGCGATCTACCGCGACATGGAATTCCCGCTCACCACCTCGGCCGCGACCGTGCAGCGCCTGATGAAAATCGAGCTGGAGCGCAACCGCCGCCAGCGCGAGGTGGCGATGCAGGCCAACCTCTCGGCACTGCGGCTGCGGCCATGGGACGGCGTGACGGTGGCGCTGGAGCGGCTGACGCCATTCCCGGCGCGGGTCACGGGCTGGGCACTGGCGCCAGATGGCGGGGTGAACCTGCAATTGGCCGAGGAGGATCCCGCCGTCTGGGCATGGAACCCGGCAACGGATGAGCGCGCGACGGGGCAGAACCCGTCCGTGGTGCTGCCGAATCCAGGCGTGATCGCCGCGCCTGCCGCGATCCTGGTGGAGACGCCGATCGGGACGTCGTTCACAGCGATCGCGGTGTCCTGGTCCGCAGTGGGCTCGGCCTATCTCGCCGGCTACGAGATCGAGCTTCGGCCGGCCTCGGTGGCGGTCTGGCAGGGCTACGCCGGCGGGTTCGGCGCCACCGCCGTCGCCATTCCCACGACTGAGCCGACCGCCTTCCGAGCGCGGGCGCAGGCGCGCAGCGGGGCGGTGTCGGGCTGGCGCGAGGCGCTGGTCCCGGCCGACGCCTCGGGCCTGGCCGCGACCGGTATTGTTGGCGGCGTGCGCCTATCGGGCGGCTTTCCCGCGGACGGGGTGCGGCTGCAGGTGTTCGAGGCGAGCAGCGCCAGCCTCGCCGCCGCCACCAAGCTGGCCAGCGAGCCGACCGCACTGCCCTGGGACCGCATCGGCCTCACCACCGGCCAGGCCCGCTGGTACTGGCTCCGCAGCGTCTCGGCCGAAGGCAACGTCTCCGCCTTCGCCGGTCCGGTCACCGCCACCGCCCTCTGATCGGAGAACGCCATGCCGGCGCGCATCGACGACCTGCTGGTTCTCAACGCCAACCTCAACAAGAGCGACTTCGCGAAGTATCTGCGCGACCGCGAGGCCGTGCTGCCGACCGACTTTGGCGGGCTCGGCGATGGCGTGGCGAACGACCGCACCGCCATCCAGGCCTGCTTCGATCGCGCCGCGGCAGACCAGAAATTCGCCGTCATCCCGCCAGGCACCTGGAACGTGGGCAGCGGCGTGACCCTCGGCGGCGGCGCCCGCGGGCTGATCATGCGCGGCGTCATCCGCTACACCGGCGCGGCCAATGCACCTGCCACCGTGCTGACGCTGGGCGATGGCGGCACCACGCGCAACGGCGAGAAGCTCTATGCCGGGTTACAGGTGGTGCGGCAGACGCAATCCGACTGGGTTTCGGAGTCCGACATCGGCATCCTGGTCCGCAACATCGACGCATCCGTGGTGGAGCTACGCCTGGTCTCGGGCTTCACCATAGGCATGCGCACGCTGGGCGACGGCCGCGGCGTCGAGGACAGCACCTTCTACCTGCTGCGCATCCTGAACAACCGCTACGGCCTCGATATCCGCGCCGAGACGGCGACGGCTTGGAACACATCGGTTCGCTACTATGGCGGCCACTTCGCCCTCGCCACCGGCATCAACCCGACCATCGACCGCTTCGGCATCCGCTTCTCGCGCGGCGCGGGCGGCTACAACAACCACAACCGGCACGTCTTCGACGGGCCGAACTTCGAGCTGCGCCAGCTCGACCCGAACGTCGCCATTCCCTTCCTGAACGAGACGGACGGCACCGCGATCATCGGCCGCGCGCTGCGCATGGAGGCCTGCTCGCCGATCGTCGCGCGGCACACCGGCAGTGCGACCGACTGCGAATACGAGGTGGCCTGGGCCAATACCTATGCCGTTCGGATGGATTACACCTCGACCGCGGACCGCGCCGGCAACGCGGTGATCAACCGGCACCGCGCGCCGGCGTCGCGGCTGCTGCGCGTGCTGGAGGCGGTTCCGAACCTCCGCGCCGCGGCCTTCCGGCAGAGTGGGACCGAGATCGGCGTGGAAAGGCTGGCAACGGTGGCGACCTCGACCACCGCGGCGACCACGCTGGCCGGGCTGTGCTTCAACGGGCTGGATGGGATCGCGGCGACGTCCCGCGGGCTGTTGCTGGACGCCAACCGGGGCATGGCCTTCGTGGTGGATACCTCCTCGGCCAAAGAGTTTGCGCTGGCGCATTGGCTGGTCGGAGGGGTCGATGGCGGGCGGCTCTTCGTGCGGGTGTTCGATGGCGCCGCGAATGTGAGGGAGAACATCGCCGGCGATGTGCTGGCCTCCGGCACCACCATGCAGTGGAACAGCCCGGCGAAGGGGTGGAACGCGGGCGCGGTGATGGCCGACGCCTCGTTGAATCGGCGGCAGACCATCCGGGTGGGTGCGGGCGTAGCCTTCGCGCAGGTGGGGATCGTGGGCTTTGACGGCCAGATCGAGCTCGAGGCGCTGAGGCTGTTCGGCCTTCCGGAGGCGGCACCGGCGGTGCTGTATGCGTGCCCCTCGGTGCCGGTGGGGACGCGCAGCCTGGCGCTGGAGACGTCCTGGGACCTGCCGAGCCTCACGGCAGGCGCGACGGCCAACATCGACGTGACCGTGCCTGGCGCGCGACGTGGCGATTATGCCGACGCCTCGCTCGACACCAGCAGCATCGCCTTCGTGCTCGACTGCCATGTGTGGTCGAACAACAGCGTCCGGGTCACCGCGCGGAACGTAAGCGCGTCAACAGTTGATCTCGCGGCGGCGGGTCTGTCGGTGCAGGTGACAAAGCGGCGCTTTCCGTAATTGCTCGTGCGCCGCCTTCGCATCATCCGCGCCGGCATCCTGCATTCATGCAGTACTCTACCGAGGCCAGCGCTGGTGCAGATCATCGATCACGAAGGCATGGCTGTGGCGGACTGCGCCTGTGGGATCCGGGCTCACATCACCCAGATGCGCATGCCCAGGCGGAAGCCGATCGTGGATATGCTCGACCTCCGCCGCATCGTCCCTCGGCCACAGCAAAATGGCCGCGACCAGCCCCATGGCGCCCAGCACCACCAGAATCAGGAAAGTGGCCGGCATCCCCGCCATGGCCCCGAAGCGCCCCGCCACTGGATAGGCGATCAACCAGCAGGCATGGCTGAGCGCGAACTGTGCAGCAAACAGCGCAGGTCGATCGCCCGCATGGGCCGAGCGCCGCAGGAGCCGCCCGCTTGGCGTCAGCACCAGGCCGTTTCCGAAGCCGAGCAGCATCCATAGCGGCAGCAACATCGACCAACTCGGCACCAGCAGCCCGAGTAGCAGGCCAGCGACAAGCAGCCCGGCACCGGCCATCATGGCCGTGCGGTCGGTCATCACGCCATCCAGCAGCCGCGGCACGGCTAGGGCTGCGACCATCGAGCCCGCGCCATAGGCCGCCAGCGTCCAGCCCAACTCCGCCGCGCCTAACCCGAAGCCAACCCTGACGATCACCACCGTGTTCACGATCACCATCGCCCCGGCCATGGCGACGGTGACGTTCAGCGCCAGCAGCCCGCGCAGCCTTGGCGTGGCGAGGTAGATGCGCGCACCGCGCGTGATACGGCCCCACGCGCCCTCCTGCGTCGCCGGCGGCTTGGGCGAGGGCAGCACAACAGTCAGCACCAGGGCGGCGGAGGCCACAAACCCCAGCGCATTTCCGGCGAACAGCCAATGGAAGCCGACCAGCCCAAGCAGCGCCGCGGCGATGGCAGGGCTCGCCAGCGCCTCAAGGTCATAAGCCAGCCGCGAGAGGGACAGCGCCTTGGTGTATTCCGCCTCCTCCGGCAGAATGTCGGGGATGGTCGCCTGGAAGGTCGGCGTGAAGGCGGCCGAGCCAGTTTGCAGCACGAAGATCAGCACATAGACCTGCCAGATCTCGGTCACGAAGGGCAGCGCCAGCGCGACCGCGGCGCGCAGCAGGTCGAGTGCCACCAGCAGGCTGCGGCGTGGCACCAGATGCACGAAGGCGCCCGCCACCGGCGCGATTCCCACATAGGCGATCATCTTGATGGCGAGCGCGGTGCCGAGCACCGCGCCTGCATCAGCACCCGCCAGGTCGAAGGCCAGCAGACCGAGCGCCACGGTCGCCAGACCCGTCCCGAGCAGGGACAGCACCTGCGCCGCGAACAGATGTCGATACGTCAGGTTGGCAAGCGGGCTGAGCATGACGTTTCTGGCTCCGTGGCGATCCCCGCCGGCCGAAGCCGGCGGGGGCCAGTATCAGGGGCGGATGATGCGTGCGTAATCGCCCGTTGTGCGCAGCGTGACGCTGACATCACGGCCGGAGCGGTTGCGCCAGAACCAGCCATGGGTGCCGTCGAAGATGGCGGTGAACTCGCCCTGTTCGCCGGACGAGCCGCGGCCGTTGCGATAGCTGTGCGCGGCGTTCCGCCCGGGGTTGGGCGGCTCGCCATGCAGGTCGAAATTGACCGGACCCGTGGCGGTCCAGCTGTAGCTGGCTCGGGCGCCACGCCGCATGTCGAGCTTCACTTCCAGGCCCTGGTTCGGCCGGAGCGTGATGGTGGTCTCGTCGGTCCGAGACGCGGCGGCCGGCGCCGGGGTCTGTGCAGCGGCCGAGCGGATGAACAGCCCTGCGAATATCGCCCCCGGCAGGCTGGAACGCGGGCCTGGTGTTGCGGCCGGTGGCACGCGGTCTGCCTCGGCCTCGGCTGCCAACTGCATCTTCAACTCGCCCATCTCGGTCAGGCCAAGCGGGCGCCCGATGCCGGTCGGATCGATGCCGTATTCCGCCGGCAGCACGACGGTCACGAGGATGCCGGCCGCCGTCACGATGGCGATGGCGGTCGAGCGCAGCAACTGCTTCGAGGACGGCAGTTCGGCGCGGGTCGGAAGGTCGGTGTTGTACATGTCAGGGATTCCTCAGGAGACGAACCAGCCGGTGAGCTGATAGCCGATCAGCACGAACCCAGCGGTCATCATGACGACGTTGGCGGTATAGGCGTGGCGCAGGAAACTTGGGCTGCGACGCCAGAAGCCCATGGCGATGAGAATGGCGCCGAGCGCCAGCAACTGCCCAACCTCGACGCCGACGTTGAACGCCAGCAGGTTCGGCAGCAGCCCATCGGGCGAGATGTTGTAGTCGAGGATCTTCGAGGACAGGCCGAAGCCGTGGCAGAAGCCGAAGATCAGCGTCGCCAGTTTGGTGTTCGGCTGGTAGCCGAGCCAGCGCTGGAAAGCGCCGAGATTATCGAGCGCCTTGTAGACGATCGAGAAGCCGATGATGGCATCGATCAGGTAGCTGTTGATCCCGATGCCGAAATAGACGCCGGCCAGCATCGTGGTCGAATGGCCGAGCGCGAACAGGCTCACATAGAGGGCGATGTGCTGCAGCCGGTATAGGAAGAAGATCACCCCGAACAGGAACAGGATGTGGTCGTAGCCGGTCACCATGTGCTTGGCGCCCAGATAGACGAAGGGCAGCAGGTGAACGCCGGTGATCTCCTGGATGTAGCCCTTGTCACCCTCGGCGACGGCATGGGCGAGCGCCTCTGTGGTGGCACCCAGCAGGGTGAGGCCGAGGATGCACAGGCATAGCCATGGAATTCGCGACAGGCGCGCGGCGCCCGCGATGATGGGATTCATGAGGTGAGACCGCTCAGCTGAGATAAGGAAGGGATCGTCCGAAGACGGCGGCACGGGCAGCTCAGCCGAGCCCGCGGGGCGGACGTTCCATCCTGCTGTTTGGCCCTGGCGTCAGGCCCTCCTGCCCCAGGATTGCGAGCCGGGTACGCGGCATCCATCGCGGCACCAGGGAGGTCGAACGCACGGTCACCGCCTCATGCACATGGTCTGTGATCGCATGATCGACGGCATCGTGGGGCCCGGGCAGGTCGTGATCGTCCGTGGCGTGGATGTGGTCGGCAGCACCGTGCTTCGACACCGCGGCGATGGGCGGCGCGAAGGTGAAGACAAGCAGTGCCACGAGCAGCAGCCTGACGATGTGTCGAAACCCCCTCATGCCGCGCGGCTACCCCACTCCTGTGTTGCTCGCACTGGATAGCAGATTGACGCTATCCCTACCAGGGGGATAGGACAGGCTCATGAGTGATCCCCATACCCACGGGTCCCACCCCGAGATCGTCAAACGGCTGAAGCGGGCCGAGGGCCATCTGCGCAGCGTGGTCGAGATGATCGAGTCGGGTCGGCCATGCCTGGACATCGCGCAGCAACTTCACGCGGTGGAAGCGGCCATCGCCAAAGCAAAACGCACCCTTATCCACGACCATCTCGACCATTGCTTGGACCACGTCGTCGGCGCGATCCCGCGCGCCGACCGCGGGCCTATCGATGACTTCAAGGCCATCACCAAGTACTTGTGAGTAATCATCCCGCACATCTCCGGCAGGCTTCGTGGGTCGGGCACGCCCGTTCAGGCAGTCGCCCGAAGCCGGCGACGCCGTACCAGGCCAAGCGCCACGATCGCCGCGGCCGCGAGCGTAAGCCAAGGCAGAAGCACGATGTTCAGCATCTGCCATCCGAGCCGATCGAGCATCGCGCCGGCAGCGAGCGAGGAGGCGAGGCCCACCGCGAAGATCGTCAGGTCGTTCGCGGCCTGTGCCCGCGCCCGCTCCGCCTGGGTGTAGGTTTCGGTCAGCAGCGTCGTGCCGCCGATGTAGAGGAAGTTCCACCCGACCCCGAGCAGTACGAGCGCTGCGACGAAACTGTGGAACCCAGTCCCGGTCAGCGTCATGCCGACATGCGCGCAGAGCACCACCACCCCGGTCAGCATGATCCGCAGCACCCCGAAGCGCGCGATCAATGAGCCCGTGAAGAAGGAGGGCAGGAACATGCCGAGTGTGTGCGCCTGGATCACTCGCGCCGCGTCCGCGATGCCGTGCTCGTGGTGGATCATGGCGAGCGGCGTTGCCGTCATGGCAAGGATCATCACACCATACCCGGTCGCCGCACCGAACAGCGCCACGAGGTAGGATGGCTGGCGAACGATGCTGCCAAGCGGGCGTGGCGTCGCTGCCCCTGCTACTGCGGCCGCGGGCGGTGCCGCCGGCATGCGCAGGCCGAGCAGAATTCTCATAGCAAGCAGGCTGACGACCGAGAGCAGCAGGAATGACCCCGTGAATTCCGGCTCCAGCAGCGGACCGCCATGCCGCCCGAGCTCCGGCCCGACGATCGCGGCGAAGACGCCGCCGGCGAGCACGTAGGAAATGGCACGCGGCCGGAAGGCGGCATCGGCCACTTCGGCCGCGGCAAAGCGGTAGAATTGGGCGAAGCCCTGATAGGCGCCGATCAGCAGTGTACCGAAACCGAGCAGCACGAGCGACCCGGTCCAGATGCCGGCGGCGCCGCAGAGCCCGCCGAGGACGCCGAGTGCCGCACCTATGAGGAATCCATATCGGCGGCCGCGCCGCGCCATCAGCATCGAGGCCGGAAAGGTCGCCGCGGCCGTGCCGAGGAACATCGCCGCGATTGGCGCGGTGACGAGCCATGGCGCAGGGGCGAGGTGCGTCGCGGCCAGCGCAGCGACCGTCATTACCAGCACGGATGCGGTCTGGAACAGAGCCTGGGCCGAGGCGAGCAGCAGCACGTTGCGGGTTTGGTGCGTCGTGGTCATGGCGGCTCCTCGTGAGTGTCGGTTCAGCCGGAAGCCGGCCGGGCGGGCTTATGGACGTGCAGGGCGATGAACGCCGCCCCGAAGGTCGTCACACGGCCGAGCTGCGCATCGAACCCGGAGATCAGTCGCGCCATCGCGGCGTTCGGCGGGTGGAAGACCGCCCCCCGGACGTCGTCGATCACCAGGCTGGCGGCTGCCGCCGCGCGGCGCAACTGGCTGGCCGAGTGGAAGGCCGCGCTGCGCCAGAGCCGCGATCCGATCCAGCCGCGGATGCGCCGGCGCAGCGCCCACAGACTCCAGCGTCCGAGCTCGCCGATCACCAGCCGCCCGCCGGGGCGCAATACGCGCGCCATCTCACGCCAGGCCGTCGCCTCGTCCTTGACGAAGCACAGCACGGTGACGGCCGTGAGCAGGTCGAAAGAGGCGTCGGGGAAGGGCAGCGCCTCGATGCGGCCCTGCACGAAGCGGATGTCCTGCCCGGCCGTTCGCTCCGCCGCCGCGCGCAGCATGGCGGCGTCCGGATCGATGCCGGTCACGCGCGCGCCAGCGGCGGCGAGTTCCACCGCGAGCAGCCCGTCGCCGCAGCCAATGTCGAGACTGTCGAGCCCGACCACGTCGCCGATCATCGGCCGAAGCGCCGCGGCCTCGCACGCATCGGTGATGCGGCCGAGCGACGAGATGCGCCAGGCGCGATAGGCTTCCGGCCCCGTGGGGATCGGCGCGGTGCTAGCCCCGCTCAGAACACCAGCACCTTATCGGCATCGATGGTCGCTGCCGCGAGTTCGTCCATGGTGCTGCGACGGGCGCCGTCCATGATGTCCTGATCGGTCATGCCGCGGGCATCCATGCAGGTGCCGCAAAGCAGCACGGCGCCCTTGCCGACAACCACGCGCTTCAGCATGCGCTCAAGGCTGTAGTAGCCCTCCGGCACCTTCTGGCCCCGCCGCGCGGCGCCGACCGCATCGGCCATCAGGAAGACCGTGACCTCGGTGGCCGGATCGCGCTTGAGCAGGGCACCAGCCAACCGCAGTGCGTTGTAGCAGCGCTCGGTGCCGTAGGGCGGATCGTTGACGATGAAGAGGATCTTCACGTGGGCGCCTCCTTCGGCGTTGCGCCGGCGATCGGCGCGCCGCGGGTCACGGGTAGACCCGCAGCGGTCCATGCCTTCATGCCGCCGCGCAGCACAGCGACATCTTGATGCCCGGCGGCGACCAGCGCCTCGGCCGCGCGGGCGGACCGGCGATCGGTCAAGCAGACCAGCACCACCGCGCCCGTGCCGGCCTGAGCCGGGTCCGCCACCAACGCTTCCACCGGGATGTTGGCGGCGCGCGCGATGTGGCCGAGCGGGCCGGTGAACTCGTCAGCTCCGCGCACATCGATCACCCTCGGCGCGCCGGTTGCGGCGAGCACCTGCGACAGGGCATCGACATCGGTCCAGGCCATCGGCTCCCCGGCCGGGGCGGGCCGGCGGACGCGACGCAGCAGCCGTGGCAGGAAGGCAATGGCAGCGAGCACCGCCAGGCCGAGCAGCCCGTAGCGCAGCGCCGCCGCGTCGTCGCCCGAGAGCGCGCCGCGCCCGGCATGGCCGAGCCAGGCATAGGCAGCCGTGCCCGGGATCATGCTAATGGCGGTCGCCAGCACATACTGGCCGATCGGGATGCGCGTTAGGCCCAACGCGTAGTTGGCAAGATTGAAGGGCACCGCCGGCACCAGACGGACCAGCGCGACGAAACGCCAGCCCTCGGCCTCCACCCCGTCGACGACCTGCTTGAGCCGCCCGCCAGCGCGTCGTGCCACCCAGTCGCCGGCAAGATGGCGGGCCACCAGGAAGGCGAGCGTTGCCCCGAGCGTTCCACCCGCGAGGTTGATGACCGTGCCGAGCACCGGCCCGAACAGGGCGCCGCCGGCCAAACCGAACACCGAACCCGGCAGGAACAGCACAGTCGCCGCCGCAAAGATCAGGACGAAGCCGACCGCGCCCCAGGCGCCGAGGCCGCGCACCGCGTTCTCCAGTGCCGTGAGGTCCAGCCGGTCACGCACCAGGAAGGTCGCCGCGACCGCCGCCGCCAGCACCGCTGCCAGCAGCCAGCGGGACAACGGCCGCTGGGGCGCCGACATCAGGCGCGCTCGCGCCGGCCGAGCGGATAGGCGCGATCATCCTCTCGCAGCGGCTGGGTCAGCATGCGATCGAGGCGCAGCTCACGCGGGTCGCGGAACTGCTCGATGCCGATCGTCATGGCCTCGTGCCCGGCGGCGGGCTGGGCGCGATAGGTGCCGAAGATCCGGTCCCAGACCGCCAGGTTGAAGCCGAAATTGCTGTTGGTTTCGCGCGGCACCACCGAATGATGGACGCGGTGCATGTCGGGCGTGACCAGCACAAGCCGGAGCAGGCGGTCGAGCCGTTCCGGCAGGCGCAGATTGGCGTGGTTGAATATCGCGGTTGCGTTCAGCAGCACCTCGAACACCAGCACCGCGACCGCCGGCGCGCCGAGGGCGACCACCACCATCAGCTTGATGACCATCGACAGCAGGATCTCGACCGGGTGGAAGCGCAGGCCGGTGGTGACGTCGAAGTCGAGGTCGGCGTGGTGCATCCTGTGCAGCCGCCATAGCGCGGGCACAGCGTGGAACATCACATGCTGCAGATAGATGGCGAGGTCGAGCAGCACGACAGCGAGTAGGATCGCAAGCGGCTGCGGCACCCCGAGCCAGGGCAGCAACCCAACCCCGCGCCCCTCCAGGGCGAGCGCCAAGCCGACCGCCGCGGTGGGGAAGACGAGGCGCACCACCAGGCTGTCGAGCACCACTACGCCGAGGTTGCTCGGCCAGCGCAGCCAGCGCCCGGCGCTGCGCTGGCGGCGCGGCAGCCAAGCCTCCAAGCCTGCCATTAGGGCCAGGATGCCGGCGAAGACCGCCAAACGGATCAGTGGCTCGTGGGCCAGAAGGCTGTTCATGGAGCGGTTCCGGGTTGACGTGGCCCTGGCGGCTGTTCATTATTCAATCACACGATTGAACGTAGGATCGGGGCCAAGCCCGTGTCAAGCAGCGACAGCACCCCGAAGCGCCGCCTCCTCGCCGCCTTCGCTTCCGTGGGGCGTGCGCTTGGACACGAACATCGGCTGGAACTGCTCGAAGTCCTGGCGCAGGGGGACCGCACAGTCGACGCGCTGGCCGCGCGCTCCGGCCTGCCCTTCGCGAACACCTCGCAGCACCTGCAGCACCTGCGCCGTGCCGGCCTCGTCGAGACGCGGCGCGAGGGCAAGCACGTGGTCTACCGCCTGAGCGATGACGCGGTACCGGCGCTGCTCACCGCGCTGCGGCGGGTAGCGGAGCGCAACCTTGCCGAGGTCCAGCACGTGGTCGCCACCTACTTCGCTGGGCGCGACCGCCTGGAAGCGGTGTCACGGGACGATCTGCTCGCCCGGCTCGGTGAAGGCGGCGTCATCCTGCTCGACGTACGGCCGGAGGACGAGTTCGCGGCCGGCCACCTGCCCGGCGCCCTGAACGTGCCGCTTCACCGGCTGGATGCGGCCATCGCCGCGCTGCCGCGCGACTGCGAGGTTGTCGCCTACTGCCGAGGTCCCTATTGCGTGCTGTCCTTCGATGCGGTGGAGGAGCTCCGGCGTCGGGGATTTCGGGCGCGGCGCCTGGAAGACGGCTTCCCGGAGTGGAAGGCGGCCGGCCTGGCCGTAGAGGCGGCGTGACGGCGGAGCAGGCGGCACGGCCGCAATGAAGGGGGGAGCGGTCGGATGCCTGTGACGCGAGAGGATCTGTTCCTACGCCTGGCGGCGCTTGGCATCGAGACGTCGACGTTGCCCTACCCCGAGCACCGAACAGTGGAGGAGGGCAAGGCGCTGCGCGGCGATATGCCGGGGAGCTTCACCAAGAATCTCCTGCTGAAGGACAAGAAGGGGCGGCTGTTCCTCGTGGTGGCGCACGAGGACAGCGTCTTCGACCTCAAGACGCTGCATGCGCGCGTCGGCGGTCAGGGCCGCCTTGGCTTCGCCACACCGGAGCAGGTTCGTGGCCTGCTCGGCGTCGATCCGGGAGCGATAACGCCCTTCGGGCTGATTAACGACACGGAGCAGGCCGTGGTGCCGGTGATCGAGGCCGCGCTGCTGGCTGCTGAATGGCTCAACTTCCACCCGCTGGAGCAGACAGGCAGCACGAGCATCCGCCCGGACGATTTGCTCAGCTTTGTGCGGGCATGCGGGCACGCGCCGCTCTGCGTGGCGCTGGTAGACGGGTAGCCACGGGCTGCTCCTCCGCCGCCTGCGGAGCGCGCCACGCAATGAGCGTCGCGCTGCGTCGATGAGCCATATCGTCGCCCGACCGACTGCCGAATTGAACATCTCCGTGGTGACGCCCGCCCGCGACAGCCTGGAAGCCGTGACGCGGCAGG
Organism: Rubritepida sp.; assembly: GCA_022843345.1. Taxonomy (GTDB): domain Bacteria; phylum Pseudomonadota; class Alphaproteobacteria; order Acetobacterales; family Acetobacteraceae; genus Roseococcus. The sequence continues at coordinate 12,258 of JALHNW010000003.1, forward strand.
ATCTGCTCGGCCGGCTGAAGGCGCGCGACGTCGTCGTGCTTGACGTGCGTCCGGAGGATGAATTCGCGGCCGGCCACCTGCCCGGCGCCCTGATCGTGCCTCTCGCCTCGCTCAATCGGGCCATGCTCGCGCTGCCACGCGACATGGAGATCGTCGCCTATTGCCGCGGACCATACTGCGTGTTGTCGTTCGATGCTGTTGAGGCACTGCGCGGCTCAGGATTCCAGGCACGACAAGGTCGCGGGCCTGACTGTTGAAGTAGCCTGAGGGCGAAACGGTCGCCGCAGTATCCGCAGGAACCCATAGGGACGGAGCCTCCGCGATAGGCAATGGTTCAAGCCCGGGCGCGCTGCCTCCGAAAGATCTACGCCAGCTCGCGCACGCGCTCATAGAACAGCCGCGCCGGCGCGCGCCGCGGCAAATCGGCGGGAAGCACTGCCCAGATCTGTCGGCGCATGGCCGGGCCCGCAAGGGCGACCCTGACGAGCGAGCCCGCCGCCAACTCGTCGCGCGCCGCACATTCCAGCAGCACCGAGACGCCAAGCCCCGCCGCCACCGCTCGCTTCACGCCCTCAGTGCTGCCCATCGCCCGGGCCACGCGCATCGGGGGTGCCGCGCTGCCCAAGGCCTCGGCCAGCACCCGGCCCATGCCGGTGCCGGGTTCTCCGCCGATCAACGGCTCGGCCAGGAAGATCTCCAGCGGTATCGGTTCCGTGCCCGCATAGCGGTGGCCTGGTGGCACGATGCCGATGACTGGCTCCTCCCGCCACGGCAACGCCTCGAAGCCTGGTCGTCCGTCCCACCATTCGGTGAAAGCGATGTCCGTCTCGCCAGCCGCCAACAACTCGAGTGTCTCTGGGTTGGAGCCGAGGCGCAGTTCCTCTTCTGCACGCAGCAGTGGCGGAAGGAGGTAAAGGCCCGGATTGCGCGCCGAGCCGATGACCAGCGGACGCGATGTGAACAGGCTCGCAGCTTGGCGTGCGCCTTCCACAAGGCGGCGGGCATGCGGCAGCAGGCGCTGCCCTTGTGGCGTCGGGGTACCGCCTCGGCGGCTGCGCTGGATGAGCGGCACACCGAGTTCCTCCTCCAGCCGGTGTAGGCGCTGGGTCAGCAACGGCTGCGACACGCCCAACCGCCGCGCCGCAGCGCGGAAGCCTCCATCTTCGACGACCGCGACGAAGCTATTCAGCAGGCCGAGGTCGAGCATCATGCCGCCCTTCCGATCAGACCCGGCACCGGCGCGCCGGCGAAGAAGGCGGCCATCGATTCCGCGGCCGCCATCTCGATCGCCTCGCGCACCTGCGCGACGGCCGAGCCGAGATGCGGCGTGAACAACGTGCGTGGGTGCGCGAGCAGCGCAGGCGGGATCTCGCGCGGACGGTCCGGCAGGGCCCAGTCCTCCATGGCGAACACGTCGGCCGCGTATCCGCCGAGGCGCCCGGCTTCGAGGGCCGTCGCCACCGCCGCCTCGTCCACCAGCGAGCCACGCGCCACGTTCACCACCAGCGCGTGGGCCGGCAGCAACGCCAAGCGCCTCGCGTCGAGGATGTGGTGGGTGGCGGGCGTCAGCGGCAGGCCCAGCACCAGCGCATCGGCCACTGGCAGCAATTCCTCGATCGGCGCAGCGGTCACACCCGGCGGGGCCGGGGCGCCCGCGTCATGGCCAAGGATCCGGCAGCCGAAGCCCTGCAACCGCGCAGCCACAGCCTGGCCCACTCGACCGAAGCCCAGCAGCCCAACTGTCGCGCCTTCGAGCCCGGCTCCGTAGAGAATCGGCCGCCAGCCCGCGAAGCCGCCGCCGCGCACTAGCGCATCACCTACGCGAACATGCCGGCCGAGGCCGATGAGCAGCCCGACCGCAAGCTCGGCCGTAGGCGCGGTCAGCAGGTCCGGCACGACGGAGACGACCACGCCACGGCGCTCACAAGCGGCAAGGTCGAAGTTGTCGGCCCCCTTCAGCGCACAGCCAATCATGCGCAGCCGCGGACAGGCAGCGAGGAAGGCCTCGTCCACATGGTCCGTCATGAAGGCGAGCAGCCCGTCTGCCTCGGCGGCGCGGGCGCGCAGCTCCACGACCGGCCAGGGCTCGGGGCCCGGGTTCATCTCGACGGCGGCAAAGCCCCGCAGGCGCGCGAGGACGCGCTCGTGCAGTGGCTGCGTCGCGAGGATGCGAGGTGGCGGGGCGGGTTTCATCGAGACGTCACTCCGATAGCCGTCGTGGCCGGGTTATACGGCGATAAATTATCAAACAAGCGTGGAGTTGCAAATGAATGATCAAAGAGACCGCGCCGTTGCGCTACGACTGATCGCCGCTGGCGTCGTCTATCCGAATGGCACGCGCGCACTTCATTCCACGAGTCTCGACTTCGCTGAGGGCGCCTTCACCGTGCTGCTCGGCCCTTCGGGCGCCGGGAAATCCACCCTGCTGCGCAGCCTCAACGGCCTTGTGCCGCTCAGCGAGGGGCATGTGGAGACGAGCCGCCTTGGCGTGGTGCGCGGCACGCGCGGCTGGCGTGAGCACCGCCGCTCCACCGGCATGGTGTTCCAGCAACACCAGTTGATCGGCCGGCTGACCGCCTTCGCCAATGTGTTAACCGGCCGCCTGGGCCACCACTCGACCCTGCGCAGCCTGCTGCCGCTTTCGCCCGCCGAGAAGCACCTCGCACTGGACGCGCTGGAGCGCGTGGGCCTGCTGGAATTTGCGCTGCGCCGCGCCGACCAGCTCTCCGGCGGGCAGCAGCAGCGCGTGGGCATCGCGCGCGCACTCGCCCAGGCGCCCAACCTGATCCTGGCCGACGAGCCCGTGGCCTCGCTCGACCCCGCCACCTCCGAGCGCGTGCTGGCCCTGCTGCACGACATCTGCCGGCAGGACGGGCTCTCCGCCATCGTCTCGCTGCACCAGGTCGACCTCGCCCGCCAGTTCGCCGACCGCATCATCGGCATCGGTGGCGGGCGCGTTGTGTTCGACGGACCGCCCAAGGATCTCGATGAGGCAGCGATCCGCCGCATCTACGGCGGCACCGCGCCCACCCCCGTACATGCCACCCGCATCTTGGAGACCACGCCATGAACCGCCGCTCCCTGCTCGCCGCACCGCTGCTGCTGCCGGCGCTGGCCGCGACCCAGGCCCATGCCCAGGCGCAGAACCCCACTCGCCTGCGCATGGCGCTGCTGCCAGACGAGAACGCCTCCACCATCATCCAGAACGCGCAGCCGCTGCGCACGCATCTGATGCAGGCGCTGGGCCGTGACGTGCAGGTGGTGGTGACGACCGACTACTCCTCCATGATCGAGGCGATGCGCTTCGGCCGCATCGAGATCGCGTATTTCGGGCCGTTCTCCTACGTGCTGGCGAAGTCCCGCGCCGAGGGCATCGAGCCCTTCGCCGTGGGTGTCGAGCGCGGCTCGCCCACCTATCGCTCCATCATCATCGCAACCGCCGACGGTCCGGTGAAGAAGCTGGAGGATGTGCGCGGCCACCCGATGGCCTTCGGCGACCAGGCCTCCACCTCCTCGCACCTGGTGCCGCGCGCCACCATCCTGCGCCGCACCGGCCTGGTGGGCGAGCGCGACTTCCGCGTGGTGCATGTCGGCACGCATGACGCGGTGGCCCGCACCGTGCAGTCGGGCCGCGCCCCGGTCGGCGCGCTGTCGGAGCTGATTTTCCATTCGCTGCTGGCACGGAATGTCATCCAGCGCGAGCGGCTGGTGGACGTCGCCTTCTCCGATCCCATCCCCAACTACCCGATGGTGATGCAGGGCAACCTGGCGCCCGAGCTGAAGCAGGCCATCCGCAATGCTTTCCTAAACCTGCGCGACGGTGAGTTGCTGCGTAACTTCCGCGTGGAGGGCTTCGCCGCCACTGACGACGCTGCTTACGACGTGCTGCGCGAGACGGCGCGCATCCTGAACCTTGACCTCGGTCGGATGAGCTGATGTCGGGGACAATGCAACAGGGCATCCTGGCGGCCGAGCGTGCCGACGGGCGCCGCCAGGCGCTGCTGGTGGCAGGCGTGCTGGCGATCTGCGTCGCGGCGCTCGCCATCACGGGTTTCTTCGACGCGCAGCGCTTCGCCGAGGGCATTCCGGCGCTGGCGCAGCTCGGCTCGGAGATGTTCCCGCCGGATTTCTCGCGCTGGCAATTCTGGATGAGGCCGCTGCTGGACACGCTGGCCATGTCCATTGCCGGCACCATCCTGGCGGTGATCCTCTCGCTACCGCTGGCGCTGCTGGCCGCGCCCAACACCACGCTGCACCCGGCGCTGGGGCACGTCACGCGGTTGGTGCTCTCCTTCCTGCGCTCGGTGCCGGAACTGATCCTCGGCATTATCTTCGTGGCGGCGGTGGGCTTCGGCGCGCTGCCTGGCGTGCTGGCGCTGGCGCTGCATTCGGTGGGCATGGTCGGAAAGTTCTACGCTGAGGCCATCGAGCACGCGGATCCGCGTCCGGTGGAGGCCGCGCGCGCGGCCGGTGCCACGCGCGTTCAGGTCATTACCAAGGCTGTGCTGCCGCAGGTGCTGCCGCAACTGGCCGACATCACCATCTACCGCTGGGAATACCACTTCCGTGCCTCGACCGTGCTGGGCATCGTGGGGGCGGGCGGCATCGGCTTCGAGCTGATCGCAGCACTTCGCCTAATCGCCTATGACCAGGTAGCGGCCATTCTCATCACCATCCTGGCCTGCGTCGTGGTGGTGGACAGCCTGGGCGCAGCTCTGCGACGGCGGCTCAAGTAAGGGCCGAAGAGCTCGCCGCGACGGGTGCCCCCGGCCGGGCACGGGAAGCCGTGCCCGGCAGCCGCGCGAGAGCAGAGCGATCATCGGCAGAAGCCGCTTGTACCGAGTCGCACGTCCGCCGCCAGCGATCGTCGATGCACCCACGCGTCATCCACGTTCCGATTAGAACTCAGTGGAAGTGCTGGCCTCGCGCCATGGCAAGGTGATGCGGCTGGTGGTGGGCGCCGCTGACAAGAAGCCCGATGAAGCCAAGCCCACGGACGCGCACGACCTCCCCCGGATCAGCGGACGTCACTGTGAGCCGAATGCCATCGTGCAGCACCTCCGTGCGGGCACGCCAGGCAGGCAGCTGGTCCAGTTCACGGGCGTGGGCCGGGATCATGCGCAGAATGGCGTCGAGCGTCCGGCCGGTACCGGTCACCGCGATCTCGATCCCACCGTCAACGGGGCGCTCCGCGGCGACGGCCTTGAGCGTGACCTCGTTCATGTCGATGAGGTGCTCGCGCAATGCGGCGAGGGTCACCTTGGACCAATCGGTCGTGGGGTCGGCCTCCAGGATGCGGACGATCTCCTGGATCGTGCCGAAGGCGTCCTGGCCGGGCAGCGTCGGTGTTGCGGCTGTAGCCGGCCGGTGCATCCCCGCGTGACCGTGGGGCGGAGCCTGGGCTGCCACGGGCGCAAGATGCAGCGCGCCGAGGGCGCCTGCAGCGGTGAGGATAGCCATAGCCATGATGGCGAAGTGCTTTGGCGACATGAAGTGCTCCGCGGAAACGTGTTGCTGGACAAGGTACGGCCTCCCGCCATGCAAAGCGTATGACTGCGGTCATGTGGGATCGGTATCGGCTCCCTTGATCTAGACTTCGTCAGCGCGCCGCCTGGGACGCAGACTCGTTCGGGCCCATTCCGCGATCCAGCCGGCCGCGATGCCAAGCGCGGGGTTCAGTGCGAAGGTCGCGACTGCGGCGGCGGCGATGGCCGGCCGGCACTCGCTGCGGACCTCGAGCAGCCGCCGCGACAGAGCGAGATCACTGCCAGCGAGGATCAACAACGCGCCGAGCGCACCCGATGGAACCACCGCGAGCAGGCGAGCCGCGTCCTCCGCGAAGAACAGGCCCATCGGCAGCAGCAGCGCGCCGAGCAGGACCGGCGCCCAGCCGGTGCGCGCCCCGAAGCGATGCTGTGCAATCAGCCCCCCCGCGCCATGGCACATCGGCAGGGCCCCAAAGGGCGTGAGCAGCACATTCGCTCCGCCCGTGACCAAGCCGAGCCGGCGTTCAGAGGCATGCGCCGCCGAGGCGGGCGGGAACATCTCGCGGACCAAAAGGGCGGGCAGCAGCACGGCATTGGCGAGCGTGAGCGGCAGTTGCGGCAACGCGCCGAACAGCAGCCCGTGCCAGGCCTCCTCGCCGCTGCCTGGCAAAACGAGCGGCGGCATGGCGAAGGCTACCGAGGGCATCGGCGGCAGCGCCGTGCCTGCGGCGAGATCCACGGCAATGGCGGCTGCGAGGGCAAGCGGCACCGAAGGGAGACGTGGGACGAGCCGCGGCAGGCCGAGCAGCAGGACCAGGGCGATGCCCGCTGTGAGCGGCCCCGCCCAGACAAGCCCGATCCCGATCCATGCCATGCTGGCGCCCACGCCGAGTTGCAGACCCAGCACCGCAGAGCGCGGAACGACGCGCGCCGCCCAGGCCGTTGCACCCGATAGCGTCAGCGCCAGCAGGATCAGCCCGCCCGCGATCCCCGCGGCTGCAACCTCGCCCGGCACCAGCCCGCCGGCGATCACGAGGGCGCCGACCGCCTTCATCGGCTGCACCGGCATCGGCAGGCGGTAGATGACACCGGTCGCGATGAGGAACACGCCGAAACCCACCAGCACGCCGCCGGCCGACATGCCCGCAACCGCGACTGCGCCGAGCAAGACAGGCAGCAAGGTACCAAGGTCGCCGAAGGCGCCGCCCACCTCGCCGGCAATCGAGGGGCGTGCGGTGGGCTTCATGCTGCGGCCACCACGGGCAGGTGCACGCTGCCGTCATCGTCGCGCCGAAGCCGTCCCGCCCGTTCCAAACGGGCAAGGGCGCGGTATGTCGCTTCGTGTGACAGGCCCAGTTCCGCTGCCAGGGTCTTCCAGGACCTATCGAGCCGCCGCGAACCGTCAGGCTCCGACGGCAGGGCATGCAGCACGTCGAGGATCCGATCCGCCGCGTGAGGCAGGGCCAGGCGCTCAGCCCTCGCACGCTCCGCGACAAGGCGCGCTGCCAGGTGTGCCGCGATGCGCCAGCCAAGCGATGGATCGGTCTCGGCCGCCCGCCGCAGATCTGATGCTGCAAACACCGTCACACGGCTCGGCACCGCGGCGACAGCGTCGCAATGATGGTGGGTCTCGAAGAGCGAGGCCTCTGCGAAGGTGTCGCCAGGCCCGGCGCGATGCAGCACCAGCCGGCGCCCTTCTGGCGAAGTGCGGATGAGTTCCAGCGTCCCGTCCTGCACGAGAACAAGGCCGAGGGCAGGATCGCCGGCGAAGAAAAGTTGGTAGCCCCTTGCCAGAGCGACATCACGGCCGGGTGGAAGGGTGCTGAGGAGATCGAGGCTCATGTGACCGCGATCATATAGAGTGGTGGTGCGCTGCGCGATCCTCCCGATGGACCGCAAGGTAGTGATTTTCTGCTGGGCGTGACGCTGGTCTTGCCGACGACGGCTCAGACCCGCACCGCGGGAGCGTAGCGTTGCACACCGGGCGATGACTCAGACGGCGAGACGCGTCTCATAAACACCAGAGAAGGTTGGAATCCGGTTCCCACCGCTGCTCCAGTCGGTTTTCCAACCTCACATTTCCCCTTCCGCTATGGCGCCGTGAACCGCAGGTTTCCTGGGGTTTTGCCGTGGCAGCTTGAGGGTTGGAGAACGGAACGACCCGGGGAATCGCTCTCCGGAGGCGCGAACGTCTCCGAAGCTCGGGGGTCGGGTGATTTCACCCTCAAGCTGTATCACATTGATATTGCATCGCTTCTCCTGGGCCAAGCTTGGGGCTTTTCAGCAAGTCGACCGCTCAGAAAAGCGTACTGGGGAACTAAAGACAGCCCAAACCACCAAGCATGGTCTCGGACCTGCAGGGCTAGTTCGAGGAACAGGCTGCAACGACGAGGAACGCAGCCATCGCTAGGCGCTTAGTTCGGCGTGCCTGCCGCCCCGCCATTGCCAATCGGTGCTGTTCTTGACCAACGAGGCGATGGTCGATGTCTGCCTGCCGGGAGCCAGGGGCTGGTGGGGCCGAAGCGGCCCGTCGTGTATCAAGCCTTGGCAACGTTCCCGAGGCGTTTCCCAGCCCGGTGCTTTTGACCAGTCGTGCTTGGTAGCGATCGGGCTTGGTGATTCCTTTCACGGTAATGGGAACGTCGCTCTAGCCGCAGGTAGTCGGCCGTGCGACTTTTTCCTTTCGCGGGCGGCGGGGACTCGATGTCTTTCTTAAACACAGATCACATCCGTCTCGCACTGGCTTATCTGCCCGAGAACACCCACCCATCCCTGATCAGCTTCCTCGCGATGCTGCGCAGCAATGTGCCGGTATCCCCGTCTCCATCTGCACCGTTCGGTGGAACCCAGGAAACTGAACTGCTGGCAGACTACTTCGCTCCCAAGGGCGGTTCACCGGAGCGGCCGTTT
>JALHNW010000004.1 GCA_022843345.1 Rubritepida sp.
GCTGGACGGCGCGGCGGGCGACGGCTCCACCGTCACCCTGCGCGACCCGGCGCGGCCGGGCGCCGAGCCCGCGCGGCTGGACCGCAACCGGCTGGAGCGCTTCTGGCTGAGGAGCGGCGTCATCATCCGCGGCTCCACGCCGGGCGAGCGCGCGGACCGCCCGTTCGACATCGCCTGGCTGCGCGAATCCCTGGGCCCCGACCTGGGGCTGATGCGCGACATCGCGCTCATGTCCGTCGTGCTCGCCGTGCTGGCGATCGCCCCGCCGCTGATCCTGATGCAGATCACCGACCGGGTGCTGCTCTACCAGTCCTGGTCCACGCTGACGCTGATGTCCGTGCTGGTGGCGCTGTTCGTGGTGTTCGAGACGGCGCTGGGCTGGGCGCAGCGGCACCTCAGCGCGGTGGTGGCGCGGCGCACGGACGGGCGGATCAGCCTGTTCATCATGCAGCGCCTGCTGCGCCTGCCGCTCGAGTTCTTCGAGCGCACGCCGACGGGCGAGACGCAGGCGCGGCTGTTCCAGGTGTACCGCGTGCGCGACTTCATGGTGGGGCCGCTGTTCCGCACCCTGCTGGACACCGTCACCGTGCTGGCCGTGCTGCCGGTGATGTTCCTCATCGCGCCCTTGCTCTCCGTCGTCGTGCTGGGGCTGGCCGCCGCCATCCTGCTGGTCGTGCTGGCCAACACCCCGGCGATGAGCCGGGCGATCGCCGCCGCCGTCACCGCGGACCGCGCGAAGGGCACCACCCTGATCGAGACGATCCAGGGCATCCGCACGGTGAAGGCGCTGGCGATCGAGCCGCAGCAGGGCGAGGCGTGGAACCGCAACGTCGCCGCCTCGCTGCAGGCCCACTTCCGGCTGCAATCCACCATCAACCGCATGCAGACCATGGTCGGGCCGTTCGAGCGGCTGATGTACATGGGCATCATGTTCCTCGGCACCTGGCTGCTGCTGACCGAGAGCGTGACGATGACCACGGGCGGCCTGTTCGCCTTCCTCATGCTGTCCCAGCGCGTGGCCGCGCCGCTCGTCTCGGTGGCCCAGCTCACCCAGTCGCTGGGCGAGGTGCGGACCGCCTTCTCCGAAGCCTCGGCCGTGCTGAACCACCCGCCCGAGCGCCCGTCCTCCGTGCTCGGCGTGCGGCCGCGCATCGTGGGCCACATCGGCTTCCAGGACGTCACCTTCGCCTATCCGGGCTCGGTGACGCCTGCGCTGTCGGAGGTGTCCTTCGACCTGCCGGCCGGGCAGGTGCTGGGCCTCGTCGGGCGCAGCGGCTCGGGCAAGAGCACGGTGACGCGCCTGCTCCAGGGGCTCAACGCCGGCTATGCGGGCCTGGTGAAGCTGGACGGGGTGGAGATGCGCGAGCTGGACCTCCAGCACCTGCGCGGCCACCTGGGCGTGGTGCTGCAGGACAACTTCCTGTTCCGCGGCACGATCCGCGAGAACATCATCGCCGGCCGCCCCGGCATCTCCTTCGAGAAGGTGATCCTCGCCTGCCGCATCGCCGGCGCCGAGGAGTTCGTGGACCGCATGCCGCGCGGCTACGAGACCTTCATCGAGGAGGGCTCGCCCAACCTGTCAGGCGGGCAGCGCCAGCGCCTGGCCATCGCGCGCGCCGTGGTGACCGACCCCGCCATCCTCATTCTGGACGAGGCGACCAGCGCGCTCGACCCCGAGAGCGAGGCGATCGTGAACGCGAACCTGCGCCGCCTGGCGCACGGGCGCACGGTTGTGATCGTCAGCCACCGCCTGTCCTCGCTCGTGGAGGCGGACAAGATCATCGTGCTCGACAAGGGGCGTGTGGATGCGGAGGGCACGCACGGCTCGCTCCTCGCCGACAGCGCCATCTACCGGCACCTGTGGATGCAGCAGAACCGCGAGGCGGGGCGCACGGCATGAACCAGGTCACGCCCCCCGGGCGGCGCGGCGAGGGGCCGGCGCTGGCCACCCTCGAATTCGTCTCGCCCACCGAGGCGGAGGTGCGGCGCCCGCCCTCGCCCTTCGCGCGCAGCGCCGCCATGCTGCTGTTCCTGATGTTCGCCCTGCTGTTGGCCGCGATGAGCCTGCTGCCGGTGGACCGCGTGGTGAGCGCGAGCGGGCGGCTGGTGGGCACGGTGCCCAACATCCTGATCCAGCCGCTGGAGCCGGCCATCGTGCGCTCCTTCGACGTGCGGGTGAACCAGGTGGTGCGCCGTGGCGACGCGATCGCGCGCCTCGACCCCACCTTCGCCGGCGCCGACCTCGCGGCACTCGCCGGGCAAGAGGCGGGGCTGGCGGCCGAGACCGCGCGCCTGGACGCCGAGGCGGAGGACCGCGCCTTCGCCCCCGGCCCCGGCGCGCCCATGGCGCTGCAGGCCGCCATCTTCCACCAGCGCCAGGCCGAGCGGCAGTTCCGCGTGGAGGGCTTCCAGCAGCGCATCCGCTCCTTGCAGGAGACCATCCAGCGCTCCCAGGCGGAGCTGGGCCAGCTCCAGCAGCGCGCGCAGATAGCGGGGCAGATCGAGGTGATGCGCCGCGACCTGGAGCGGGTGCAGGTCGGCTCGCGCCTCAACTCCCTGCTGGCGACGGACAGCCGGCTGGAGGTGCAGCGCGCCATCGCCACGGCGGATGGCCAGGTCCGCACCGCCCAGCGCGACCTCGCCGCCGCGGCCGCCGACCTGGAGGCCTACCTGGGCAACTGGCGCGGCCAGGTGGCGCAGGACCTGGCGCAGAAGCGGCGCGAGCTGTCGGACGTGCGCGAGGCGCTCTCCAAGGCCCAGCTGCGGCGCGACCTGATCGAGATGCGCGCCCCCGCCGACGCCGTGGTGCTGGAGATCGGCAAGAGCTCGCTCGGCGCCGTGCTGGCGGCGGGCGAGATGCTGGTGACGCTGGTGCCGCTGGAGGCGCGGCTGGAAGTGGAGGCGCAGGTGGCCCCGCGCGACCTCGGCTTCGTCGGCATCGGCGACCGGGTGACGCTGAAGTTCGAGACCTTCCCCTTCATCCGCCATGGCACCGGGCACGGCTCGGTCCTCAGCATCTCGCAGGACACGACGGCGACCTCGGCCACGCCCGGGGCGCCGCAGGTGTACCGCGCGCGGATCGCGGTGGAGGAGCTGCGGCTGCGCAACATGCCGGCCGATTTCCGCCTGCTGCCGGGCATGCCCGTGCAGGCGGACATCATCGTCGGCCGCCGCACGCCCATGCGGTATTTCTTCGAGCGCGCGCTCCCCTACCTCGTGGAAGGGTTCCGGGAGCCGTGAAGCTTCACTAGGGTGCGCGCCGAGCAGCAGGAGTTTCCAGGCAGATGCGAATCACCATCCTCGGCGCCGGCTATGTGGGCCTCGTTTCCGGCGCGTGCTTCGCCGAGTTCGGCGTGGATGTCAGGCTGGTGGACACCGATGCGGGGCGCATCGACGCCCTGCGCGAGGGCCGCATGCCGATCTACGAGCCGGGCCTGGACCGGCTGGTGGCGGACAACGTGCGCGAGGGCCGCCTGTCCTTCGGCACCTCGGTGGAGGAGGCGGTGCCGGGCGCGGACGCCGTGTTCCTGGCCGTGGGCACGCCCACGCGCCGCGGCGACGGCCACGCCGACCTCACCTACGTCTTCGCCGCCGCCGAGCAGGTGGCCCGCGCCGCCCAGGGCAAGCTGGTGCTGGTGACGAAGTCCACCGTGCCCGTGGGCACCGGCCGGCGCATCCGCGAGGCGGTGCTGGCCGCGCGGCCCGACCTCGACATCGCGGTGGCCTCCAACCCCGAATTCCTGCGCGAGGGGGCGGCGATCAGCGACTTCATGCGCCCCGACCGCGTGGTGGTCGGCGTGGAGGAAGGCCCCACCGGCGAATGGGCGGCCGAGGTGCTGCGGCGCCTGTACCGCCCGCTCTACCTCATCGAGCGGCCGGTGCTGGTGACGGGGCTGGAGACGGCGGAGATCATCAAGTACGCGGCCAACGCCTTCCTCGCCATGAAGATCTCCTTCATCAACGAGGTGGCCGACTTGTGCGAGAAGGCTGGCGCCAACGTGCAGGAGGTGGCGCGCGGCATCGGGCTGGACGGGCGGATCGGCCGCAAGTTCCTCCATGCCGGGCCGGGCTACGGCGGCTCCTGCTTCCCCAAGGACACGCTGGCCTTCGCCCGCACCGGCCAGGACATGGGGGCGCCGCTGCGCCTGGTGGAGACCACCATCGCCGTGAACGACGCCCGCAAGTCCGCGATGGCCGAGCGCGTGGTGGCGGCCTGCGGCGGCAGCGTGGCCGGCAAGACGATCGCCGTGCTGGGCCTGACCTTCAAGCCCGAGACGGACGACATGCGCGACGCCCCCTCGCTCGCCATCCTGCCCCTGCTGCACGCGGCCGGCGCCACGCTGCGCGCCTTCGACCCCGAGGGCATGCCCTTCGCGCGCCAGATGCTGCCCGAGGGCATCCACTACGCCCGCAACGCGCTGGACGCCGCGCAGGGGGCCGACGCCGTGGTGCTGCTGACGGAGTGGAACGAGTTCCGCGCCATCGGGCCCGACCGCCTCGCCGAGGTCATGGCCGGCCGGGTGGCGGTGGACCTGCGCAACGTGTGGGAACCCGCGGCGATGGCCGGGGCCGGCTTCGCCTACCACTCCATCGGCCGCCCCGCGGCGGCATCCTAGGGCCGTCCTGCGCCGGCCGGGACAGCCCCGGCCGGCGCGTCCCCTCCGGGAATGCACCTATGCCGCATCCTCTTGATGGTCATGCTGCACCGCGTTAACACAACCTGAAGTAGTGACCCGGCGCGTTGACGCGAAATTCATGGAAGTTCAAGGCATGTCGGATTTCCTCATGCGCCTCGCCTCCATGGCGGACGCGGCGCCCACGTCCGGACCGGGGGAGGCGCCGGAGCCGTCCTTCGACGCCCGCGCCGACGCGCTCACCGCGATCCGCGAGAGCGGGCTGTTCGACGAGGCCTTCCACCGCGCCGCCAATCCCGACCTGGCCGATGCGGGGCTGGACCTGCTCGACCACTTCGTGGATTTCGGCTGGCGGGAGGGCCGGCGGCCCAACCCGTATTTCGACCCCGCCTTCTACCTGGAGCACAACCCCGACGTCGCCGGCGCGGGCATGCACCCGCTGCTGCACTACATCCGCCATGGCGAGGCCGAAGGCCGCCAGCCCTGCGCCGTCTTCGTGCCCGCGTGGTACCGCGCCCGCCACGGGCTGGGCGCGGGCCAGTCCCCCCTGGCGCATTTCCTGCGGCACCGCCACGACGGCACGGCCAGCCCCATGCCGGCCTTCGACGCCGAGTTCTACGCGCGCAACAACCCCGACGTCGTCGCCGCGCGGATGGACCCGTTCGAGCACTACATCAACGCCGGCTGGCGCGAGGGGCGCGACCCCTCCCCGGACTTCGACGCGCGCTGGTACGCCAAGCGCTACCTGGCCGGCAACATGGCGGAGAACCCGTTCTTCCACTGGGCCGCGCACCGCGACGAGCCGGGCGTGCACGGCCGCCTGCCGGAGCACGAGACCTCCATCCCCCGCGAGGTGAAGCGCTGGACCCGCCCGGCGCCGGAGTTCGAGGAGGTGGCGCCGCTGCCGCCCTCCGCCCCGCGCCAGGCCAAGGTGCTGGCCTACTACCTGCCGCAGTTCCACGCCTTCGCCGAGAACGACCAGTGGTGGGGCAAGGGCTTCACCGAGTGGACGAACCTGCCCCGCGGCCTGCCGCGCTTCGCCGGCCACTACCAGCCGCGCGTCCCCCGCGACCTGGGCTTCTACGGCCTGGACGAGCGCGACGGCACCGAGACGCTGCGCCGCCAGGCGCGCATGGCGCGCGACGCGGGCGTGCACGGCTTCGTGTTCTACTACTACTGGTTCAACGGCAAGCGCCTGATGGACGGCCCGCTGGAGCGCCTGCTGGCCGACCCCACGGTGGACCTGCCCTTCGCCCTGATGTGGGCGAACGAGAACTGGACCCGCCGCTGGGACGGGCAGGAAAGCGAGGTCCTCATCTCCCAGGACTACCGGGAGGAGGACGACGCGGCGATGCTGGCCGACTTCGCCCGCCACTTCGCCGACCCGCGCTACATCCGCGCGCAGGGGCGGCCGCTGCTGTTCGTGTACCGCCCCGGCATCATCCCCGACTGCGCGGCGCGCGTGGAGCGCTGGCGCGCCATGGCGCGCGAGCGGTTCGGCGAGGACCCGCTCTTCGTCATGGCGCAGGCCTTCGGCGCGACCGATCCGCGCGGCTTCGGCATGGACGGCGCGGTGGAGTTCCCGCCCCACAAGCTCACCCAGCACATGCCGCCGGCGAACCAGGAGTTCGACCTGCTGGACCCGGAGTTCACCGGCAAGATCTACCGCTACGAGGAGGTGGTCCGCACCTCGGTGGAGGAGGCCCCGCCCGACTTCCCGCTGATCAAGTGCGCCTGCCCGTCGTGGGACAACGACGCGCGGCGCCAGGGCAGCGGGCTGGTGATGACCGGCTCGACCCCCGCCAAGTACCAGGAATGGCTCTCCGCCCTCATCGCCCAGGCGCGGCGGCACCCGGCCTTCGGCGAGCCCTTCGTCTGCGTCAACGCGTGGAACGAGTGGTGCGAGGGCACCTACCTGGAGCCCGACCTGCACTGGGGCGCCGCCTACCTCAACGCCACCAGCCGCGCCGTGGCCGGGCTGCTGCCGGCGGAGGCGGCGACGCGCGGCCTGCTGCTGGTGGGCCACGACGCCTTCCCCGCCGGCGCGCAGGCGCTGCTGCTCTCCATCGGCCGGCAATTGCGCCGCGCCCACGGCCTGCGCGTGGAGTTCCTGCTGCTCGACGGCGGGGCGATGGAGGCGGCCTATCGCGAGGTGGCGCCGCTGACCGTGCTCACGCCGGGGACGGACCCGATGCCGGCCCTGAAGGCGTTGGCCGCGCGGGGCTTCGGCCGGGCGCTGGTGAACACCGGCGTCGCCGGCGCCATCGCGCCCTTCCTGGAGGCCGCCGGCATCGCCCCCGAGGTGCTGCTGGTGCACGAGCTGCCGCGCCTGCTGCGCGAGCGCAACCTGGTGCCCGCCCTGCAGCGCGGCTTCCGCCACGCGGCCAACGTCGTCTTTCCCGCCCGCTTCGTGGAGCGCAAGGTGATCGAGCTGGTGGGCGAGGCCCCGGCGCGCGAGGCGCTGGTGCTGCCGCAGGGCTCCTACAAGGCGCTGGAGGCCGCGCCCGGCGCGGCGGCGGACTTCCGCGCCGCGCACGGCATCCCGCTGGATGCGTCGCTGGCGCTGGGCGTTGGCTACGCCGACCTGCGCAAGGGGCTCGACCTCTTCCTCCAGGTCTGGCGCCTGGCCAATGCCGAAGGGCCGGTCCATTTCCTCTGGGCCGGCGGGATCGCCGCCGAGATGGAGGCCTGGCTGGGCGGGGAGCTGGAGGCGGCGCGCGCCGCCGGCACCTTCCACACCCCCGGCCAGCTCGCCGACATCGCGCCTGCCTTCGCGGCGGCCGACGTCTTCCTGCTCACCTCGCGTGAGGATCCGTTCCCCACGGTGGCGCTGGAGGCGATGTCGCTGGGTCGGCGCGTCATCGCCTTCCGCGATTCCGGCGGCATCCCCGAGATGCTGGAGGAGACGGGGCTGGGCGACGTGGTGCCCTATGCCGACACGGTGGCGATGGCTGCCGCCTTGCGCGCGGCCGTGGACGCGGGCGGCGAGGACCCGGCCGCCCCCGCCCGCGCCGCGCTGGTGCGGGAGCGCTTCGCCTTCGCGCCCTACGTCACGCGCCTGCTGGGCATGGCGCTGCCAGGGATGGCGCGCGTCTCGGTGGCCGTGCCCAACTACAACTACGCGCGCTACATGCCCGAGCGCCTGGGCAGCGTCTTCCGCCAGACGCACCCGGTGCACGAGGTGCTGGTGCTGGACGACGTGTCGAAGGATGACAGCCTCGACGTCATCCCGCGCATCGCCGCCGAGTGGGGGCGCGATATCCGCCTGGTGCCCAACGCCGTCAATTCCGGCTCGGTCTTCGCGCAATGGCGCAAGGCGGCGGAGATGGCGACGGGCGACTGGCTGTGGATCGCCGAGGCGGACGACACCTCCGAGCCCGCCTTCGTCGAGCGCCTAATGGCCCAGGCGGGCGACGACCCGCGCGTGGTCATGGCCTTCAGCGACAGCCGCGCCATCGGCGCCGACGGCAGCCATGACATGGACAGCTACAAGGACTACTACGCGATGGTCGAGCCCGGGGCGCTGACCCGGCCGGCCGTGTACGAGGGCGCCGAGTTCATCTCGCGCTTCCTGTCCGTGCGCAACCTCATCCTCAACGTCAGCGCGGTGATCTGGCGGCGCGAGGCGCTGCTGGGCGCGCTGGACGCGCTGGGGGACGGGCTGCGCGGCTTCCGCATGGCCGGCGACTGGCAGCTCTACATCCAGGCGCTGGGCGAGCCGGGCGCGCGCGCCGCCTACGAGGCGGCACCGCTGAACGTGCACCGGCGCCACGCGCAGAGCGTGACCCACGCGCTGGACGCCGGGCGGCACCTGGAGGAGATCGCGCGGTGCCACGCGTTCGCGCGAGCGCGTAGCGGCGGCGGCAAGCCGACCAGGGCCCAGGCCGAATACCTGCGTGAGGTGACGGAGCAGCTGCGCCCCGCCCCGTCCACCAAAAAGCCGCCGCCGTTGCGGCGCCGCCCGACCTAGAACGAAAACCATCCCGGAGAACATGACCATGTACCTGCCACCCTATGAGGCCCTCCTCGCCACCTTCGCGAAGGCGGAGGCGGCCAACCCGCCGGAGGAGATGCGGAAGGTGCCGAACGCCTTCCTGAAGCTCCTGCTTCAATTCGCGCTGGTGCGCCTGCCCTTCGATGAGGCGGACTACCTCGCAGCCAATCCCGATGTGGCCGCAGCGGTCAAGCGTGGCGAGATCGCGAGCGGGCGCCTGCACTTCCTGGGCTACGGCTATTTCGAGGGTCGCCCGGGCGGGTTGCGGGACGTGGATGCTGGCTGGTACCTCAAGACCTATCCCGACGTCGCGGAGGCGATCACCCAAGGCACGACGCTGGCCCGCAGCGCCACCGACCACTACCGCATGGCCGGCGCCGTTGAGGGCCGCGCGCCGTATGCCGAGGTGCAGGGCGAGGTCGCCCAGCTCCAGCGGGCGATGGGCCTGTGAGCGAAGCGGGCGGCGGGACCATGCTGCCGCCCGGGCTTCTGCGAGACGTCCTGCAGGGGTATGTGACTAGCATCATGGGAGGACGCCAGGATTGCTTCCCGGAGGGACACGATTGGAACGCGTAATGACCCCGATGGTGCGCCTGGGCCTGCCAGGCCGGCGCGTCTGCTTCTGGGGCGCACCGCACCAGACCCCCGCCCTGAACGACGACCGCACGCCGTGGCGCACCAAGCTGGTGCAGACCGGCGGGAACACGGGTAACCTGTTCATCGGGCACGGGCTCTTCCACGCCACCGACGCGCAGTTCAAGACGATGCACCCAGGCTTCGGCGCCGTGCCGGCGGAGCAATTCGGCGAGCAGTTCGACTGCCTGATGATCCCCGCCTCGAACTTCATCAATCCGGCTTTGGACCTGTCTGGCGTCTATGAATACTTCAGCCGGACCAAGACGCAAATGGTCTGCTTCGGGTTGGGGTCGCAGATCGTTCCGGGCGAGCCGGTCGTGCTCAACCCCGGCACGGAGCGCTTGATCCGCCTGATCTCCGAACGCTCGGGCACGATCGGGGTGCGGGGCGCCTTCACGGCTGACATCATGTGGAAGATGGGCATCCGCAACATCAGCCTCACGGGTTGCCCCTCCATGCTCGGCCTGTCGGACCGCGTGCTGAACGACCTGTGCGCGCCGAAGGATCCGGTCGGGCGGATAGCAGTGAACTTCAGCAACAACGTCCGCCGCCACTCCTTCCACCCCGAAGGCCAGCGCGAGACGGAAAACCTGCTGTTCGACCGCCTGCGGCGCGAGGAAAGTTTCTACGTGCTCCAGAATGAGGCGCACGAGATGGACCTGCTCGATTCGATCCGGTCCGGCGGCACCGCCTCGGCCGCCGATTCAGTGCGCCAAGTCCTGGCCCTATTCGGACGCAGCCCCGAGGATCCGGATGCGGAGCGCTACGTGCGTTGGAACACGCGCGTGTTCTGGGACGTGCCCAGCTGGGTGGCGATGATGCGGACCATGACGCGCAGCGTGGGCACGCGCTTTCACGGCAACGTCGCCGCCATCCTGGCCGGCACCCCCGCGCTGGTCCTGGTGCACGACATGCGCACCCTGGAGCTGGCCGAGCTGTTCGGCATCCCGCACATGGTGATGGACCGCGTGATCCCGCCCGAGGAGATCATGGAGCGGGTGGAGAACCTGGACTACCGGCCCTTCCTGCGGCGCATCAACCTGCTGCGGGCGGAATGGCGCGCCTTCGCCGGGCGCAACGGGATCACGGTCACGGAGTGACGGGCGGTGGCCCTGGGCACGATGCCGGACATGGTGGATGATGGCGGCGACGTATCGCCGACGCCGCCGGAACACCCCGCGCCAGCATCATCAGGGAGGGCCGCGTGGCCGACACCAATCCGTTCCGCGAGGCCTTCGGTGCGCGCCCGCCGCAGCACTGGAAGGAAGCCCTCGTCCGGTCCTGCACGGAGTCGAAGGTGGACGGCGTCGCCTTCCCGTCCTTTCCCGACAGCGAAGTCCAGCGCACCATCCAGGGGAACAGCCAGGACGTCGCCATCCGCGGCGCCTTCACCTTCTTCGAGTACGTCTCCGGCGTGGCCGGGCGGGCTGGCCTCACGCTCGGCCGGGACACACGCCTTCTGGACTTCGGTTCGGGCTGGGGCCGAATGGTCAGGCCCTATATGCGCGACCTTGACCTGAAGAACATCATCGGCGTCGAACCGTCGGAGGAATGGTGCACGATCGCGCGCCGCTGCAACCCGCACGTGGCCTTCGTGCAGTCGGAGTACCAGCCGCCGCTTCCCTTTAGGGACGGGCACTTCGACCTGGTCATCGCCTATTCCATCTTCACGCACTTGCCCGAGGCGATGTTAAGGGCCTGGATGGCGGAGTTCGAGCGGACGGTGCGGCCCGGCGGGGTAATCGTCTTCACCTTCCTCGGCGACCAGATTCGCGCGACCTTGCAGCGATACCCGCGGCCGCTGCCCGAGGATGGGTCGATCCACTTCTGGCACCGCATCCTGCTCGGCGCGATGGATGCGGAGGATGGCTGGCGGCGCTACGCTGATGGAGACTTCGTGTTCCTGCCGACCCATGGGCACGAAAGCTACGGCGACACCCTTATCCCGCCCGCGCGCCTTCGCGGGATGCTGCAGGACAGGTTCGACATCGTCGAGGTTGACGCCAGCTCCCTCGCGCAGGATGTTGTCGCTCTGCGGCGGCGGTGAGGCGCCGGCGGTTCAGGCGGATCTGCGCCAGAACACCCCGTCCCCGTCGATCGCCACCATCGCGTCCGTGATGCCCATGCGCGCGCGGTAGTCCAGCACCGCGCGCCGGCTGTCCACCACCACGCCGTAGTCGTCGAGGATGACGATCCCGCCCGGCGACAGGCGCGGGTAGAGGATGTCCAGCACGTCCATCGTCGAGGAATACAGGTCGCCATCCACGCGCAGCACGGCCACCGCCTCCTCCGGCAGGCCGGGCAGCGTCTCGTGGAACCAGCCCTGCAGGAAGCGGACCTGCCCGTCCAGCAGGCCGTAGCGCGCGATGTTGGCCCGCACCTCCTCGAGCGAGACGGACAACTCAGGCCGGAGGTGGAAGTCGAAGCGCGTGTCGGCGTCCTGCGGGAAGCGCGGGTCGGGCGGCGGCAGGCCGGCAAAGCTGTCCACGGCCCAGACGTTGCGCCCTGCCTCGCCATGCGCGGCCAGCGCCGCGCGCATCAGCGCCACGGTGCCGCCGCGCCATACCCCGCATTCCACCAGCGCGCCCGGCACCCCCTCCGCCAGCACCCGCTCCACCGCCCAGCGGGTGTGACGCAGCCGCTTCAGCCCGACCATGGAATGGGCCAGCAGCGGGATGTCGCGCCCGCATTCGCGCAGCCCTGCATCGAAGGGCACCTCCTTGCCCGTGCGCAGGGCGCCGTCCTGGTACAGCCAGTTGCAGGCCGCTCGCTCCATCAGGTCCAGGTAGAGCGCGGCCGCGTCGAGGTGCGGCGCCGGCTCCTCCCACCGCGGCAGGCCGGCGATGTCGTTGCGGGCCAGCGCCTCGCTCTCCGCCTGTAGGGTCCTTCCCTCCGCGGCGCCGGCCGCGGCCATGACGGCGCCGACCTCGCCCGCGAAGGCCGGGTCGTCCGGGCGCATGCTCCAGGCCTGCCGCGCCAGGCGCCGCGCCTCCCCCGGCGCGGCGGGGAGCAGCGCGGCCGCCCTGGCCAGAAGGTCCCGTTCAGCCGCCATGCCCGTCCATCCCCCGTTCGCCCCGCACCCTACCAAGTTGCGCGCACTCCGCTATGCAGGCGCCATGAATTCGCTGCCCCCCGCCTCGCCCGGCATCCTCGCCAATGGCCGCGCCGTGCTCCGCGCGGAGGCCGAGGCGCTGTACACCCTCGCCGCCTCCCTCGACGCCACCTTCGCCCAGGCCGTCGAGGCGCTGGCCTCCGCCACCGGGCGCGTCATCGTCTCCGGCATGGGCAAGTCCGGCCATGTCGGGCGCAAGATCGCCGCCACCTTCGCCTCCACCGGCACGCCCGCGCAGTTCGTCCACCCGGCCGAGGCCAGCCACGGCGACCTCGGCATGATCGTGCCGGGCGACGCCGTCCTCGCCCTGTCCAACAGCGGCAACACGGCGGAGCTGACGGACCTCGTCGCCCACGCCAAGCGCTTCGCCCTGCCGCTCGTCGCCATCACGGCGGGCGAGGGCAGCGCCCTGGCGCGCGCCGCCACCGTCGCCCTCCTCCTGCCCCGCGTGCCGGAGGCCTGCCCGATGGGCCTGGCCCCCACCACCTCCACCACCATGCAGCTGGCGCTGGGCGACGCGCTGGCGGTGGCGCTGCTGCACCGGCGCGGCTTCACCGCCGCCGATTTCGGCGTGTTCCACCCCGGCGGGCGGCTGGGCGCCCAGCTCTCCCGCGCCGCCGACGTGATGCATGGCGGCGACGAGCTGCCCCTGGTCGCCCCCGCCACGCCGATGGACCAGGTGCTGGTGGCGATGAGCGGCGGCCGCTTCGGCTGCGTGGGCGTGGTGGAGGACGGCCGCCTGGCCGGCGTCGTCACCGATGGCGACCTGCGCCGCGCCCTGCGCGCCCATGGCAGCGCCCTGCTGGCCATCCCGGCGCGCGAGGTGATGACGCGCGCGCCCCTGACCGTCGCCCCCGACGCCCTGGCCGCCGAGGCGCTGCGCCGCATGAACGAGCGCAAGGTCACCGCCCTCTTCGTGACCGAGGATGGCCGCCCCGTCGGCATCCTGCACGTGCATGACCTGCTGCGCGCCGGCGTGGCCTGAAGGAACCCCCCGATGACCGACGTATCCATCCGCGACATCACCCTGGGCCAGGGCCGCGCGCTCGCCTTCATCTGCGGCCCTTGCCAGATCGAGAGCCGGGAGCACGCGCTGGAAACGGCCGATGCCCTGGCCGCCATGGCGCGCGCGGCGGGCGTGCCGATGATCTACAAGTCGTCCTTCGACAAGGCGAACCGCACCAGCCTGAGCGCCGCCCGCGGCATCGGCATGGCGGAAGGCCTGGCCATCCTGGCCGAGGTGCGGCAGCGCACCGGCCTGCCCGTGCTGACCGACGTGCACGCCCCCGAGCAATGCGCGCCCACGGCCGAGGCGGTGGACGTGCTCCAGATCCCCGCCTTCCTGTCCCGCCAGACCGACCTGCTGCTGGCCGCCGGCGAGACGGGGGCGGCGATCAACGTGAAGAAGGGCCAGTTCCTGGCGCCGTGGGACATGGTGAACGTGGCGCGCAAGATCGCCTCCACGGGCAACGAGCGCATCCTGCTGTGCGAGCGCGGCGCGAGCTTCGGCTACAACACGCTGGTGTCCGACATGCGCTCCATCCCCATCATGGCGGGCACCGGCTACCCGGTGGTGTATGACGCGACGCATTCGGTGCAGCAGCCGGGCGGGCAGGGCGGTTCCTCCGGCGGTCAGCGGGAATTCGCCCCGGTGCTGGCGCGCGCCGCCGTGGCCGTGGGCGTGGCCGCCGTGTTCATCGAGTGCCACGAGGACCCGGACGCCGCGCCCAGCGACGGGCCGAACATGATCCCGCTGCGCGAGATGCCGGCGCTCATCGCGCGCCTGAAGGCCTTCGACGCGCTGGCCAAGGCATGACGCTGGTCCTCATCCCCGCCCGGATGCGCGCCACGCGCCTGCCCGGCAAGCCGCTGGCCGGGATCGCCGGCCTGCCGATGATCGTGCAGGTGATGCGCCGCGCCGAGGAGGCGGCGATCGGCGAGGTCGTCATCGCCACCGACGCGGAGGAGATCGCCGACGCCGTGCGCCGCCATGGCGGCCGCGCGGTGATGACGCGCGCGGACCACGAATCCGGCTCCGACCGCATCCACGAGGCGATCGAGGCGCTGGACCCGCAGGGCCGGCAGGACGTCGTGGTGAACGTGCAGGGCGACCTGCCGACCATCGCGCCAGCCGCCATCCGCGCCGTGCTGGCGGTGATGGAGCCGCCGGAGGTGGCGCTCGGCACGCTGGTGGCCGGGATCCACCGCGAGGAGGACCGCACGGCGCCGCAAGTGGTGAAGATGGTGGGCACCGAATGGGCGCCCGGCCGCTTCCGCTGCCATTACTTCACCCGCGCCACCGCTCCCTGGGGCGATGGGCCGCTGTGGCACCACATCGGCCTATACGCTTGGCGGCGGGACGCGCTGCGCCGCTTCGTGGCACTGCCGCCCTCGCCGTTGGAGCGGCGCGAGAAGCTGGAGCAGCTGCGCGCCATCGAGGCCGGCATGCGGGTGGACGCCCAGGCGGTGGAGGACGTGCCGCTCGGCGTGGACACGCCCGAGGACCTGGAGCGGGCGCGCCTGATGCTGGCGTAGGCTACGCCTTCCGCCGCCCTTGCTTCTCCGGTTCCACCACGCGCGGCGGCAGCGCGGCGTAGAGCGCCAGCAGCTCCTCCAGCCGCGCCCCCGCCTCGCGCGGCGCGGGCGTGCGCGCCTCCGCCGGCAGCGCCGCCATCTCGGCGATGCGCGCGGCCAGGTCCATCGGGTCGCCCACGCGGAAGGTCATGCTGCCCGGCAGTTCCGCCAACTTCTCGCGGATGCCGCCGAGGTCGGAGCCGATCACCGGCCGCCTGGCCGCCGCCGCCTCCTGGATGATCAGGGGCGAGTTCTCCCACCAGATAGAAGGCACCAGCACGGCGTCCACGCCGCGCATCAGGGCCGTCACCTCGTCGTTGCGGTAGGGGCCGCGGGGGATGAGGCGGCGCGGCGGCGTTTCCAGCACGCGGCGGACGTGGTCGCGGAAGCTGTCGGGCTGGTGCTCGGCGGTGCCGTGCAGCTCGATCACGGCGTCCACGCCGCGCTCCTCCAGGATCTCGGCGGCGCGCACCAGCACGTCCACGCCCTTCAGCTTGGAGAGCTGGCCGAAGAAGCCGGCGCGGAACGGCCCGGGCGCGCGCGGCGCGAGGGGTGCGGCGGAGGCGGCGGGCAGCAGGTTCTCCATCACCGCGAAGCGCTCGCGCGGCAGGCCCCAGGCGACGTGGCGCTCCATGAGGAAGCGCGAGGGCGAGACGAACAGCTCCACCTCGGCCAGGAAG
The DNA here is from genome assembly GCA_022843345.1 of Rubritepida sp. Taxonomy (GTDB): domain Bacteria; phylum Pseudomonadota; class Alphaproteobacteria; order Acetobacterales; family Acetobacteraceae; genus Roseococcus. Next base: position 15,631 of record JALHNW010000004.1, read on the forward strand.
CGCTTCAGCCACAGCTCGCGCAGGAAGAAGGCGCGGGGGTCGTGCTCGGGGAAGCAGCGGTGGCAGCGCTGCGGGCTGGCCTCCGTGCAGGGCGCCAGGTCGGGGCGCGTCACCATCTGGCCGAAATGGTTGCAGACCAGCAGGTACTCGTGGAGCGTCAGCACCAGCCGCGCCTGGGGCGCGTGGCGGCGCACGGCGGCGAACAGCTCCACGCCCAGGCCAAGGAAATGGTGGAAATGCACGATGTCGGGCCGCAGCTCCCCCAGCAGCTCGGCGAATTCGCGCGCCAGGCCGGGGTTGGGATTGGCGTGGCGGAAATGGTCGTAGCCGGGCGTATCGGCCAGGAACTCGTCCGGCCCCCAGGGGCGCTGGATCGCCACGCCGGCGCGGCGCGCGTGCCAGCCGCCATTGCCGGCCAGGAAGAAGGCGGAAATGCCCGGCGCGTCGCGCAGGCGGCGGAACTGCTCGAAGGCCGCGATCTCGGCCCCGCCGCGCGTCAGGCGCGGATGGGTGTGGCTGACCACCAGGATGCGCGTCACGCGGAAAGCTCCGCGCCCCAGCGGCGCGCGTGGCGCCAGGCGTTGAACAGCGTGGCGTGGAAGCGCCAGCCGGCCTCCTCGCCCTGGGACTGGCGTTCGAGGTGGTACAGGCGCACGGCCGTGTCCACCGCGCAGCGCTGGCCGCGCGCGCGCAGCGCCAGGCACAGGTCGCTGTCCTCGAAATCGCCGATCACGTAGCCCTCGTCGAAGCCGCCCAGCGCGTCCCATTCGGCGCGGCGCAGCACCATGCAGGCGCCGGTGATGGCCGGCGCGTCCAGCAGCGCCCCGCCGGGCGGCGGCGCGTGGGCCTTGCGCGGATGCACGGGGAAGGGCCAGGGCGGCAGGCCGCGCACCGCCTCGTGGCGCATCCCCTCGTGCTGCACCGTGCCGTCCTCGAACAGCAGCAGCGGGCCGACGGTGCCCAGCGACGCATCGGCGGCCAGCCGGTCGCAGAGCGGCGCGAAGGCCGCCATGCCCTGCCCGGGCAGGGGGAAGACGTCGCTGTTCAGCAGGCACAGGAAGGGCGCGCGGGCGCGCTTCGCGCCCGCGGTGCAGGCGGGCGCGAAGCCCAAATTCTCCTCCAGCAGCACCAGGCGGAAGGGCAGGCCGAAGCGCGCGTCGCAGGCCAGGGCCAGGCGCTCGCACTCCTCGCGCCGGCGGGGGTCGTCCAGCACGTAGACCAGCTCCACCGACGGGTCCGGCCGCGCGGAGAACAGGGCCAGCTGCAATTCCATGAAGTCCACCCGCCCGTGCAGCGGCACGACCACGGAAACGCGCGGCGCGGCGGGCGGCGTGCCGAAGGACAACTCGGCAGCGGGGCGTGGGCGGGACAGGCGGGCGGCGTTCAGCGCGGCGACGGCGGGCCCCAGCGTGCCCTCCATCACCGCCGCCATCCGGCTGCCGGGCGGGCGCGGCAGGGCGAGGATCTGGCGGATGGTGGACAGGCCGGCCGCCTCGGTCGGCGCCACGGCGCGCTGGCCGATCTCGCCGTCATGCAGCTCCGCCTCCAGCCACAGCGGCGTGCCCGGCGGGGCGTCCAGCGGCACGAAGCCGGCGAAGCCCCAGTCGTCATGGTCCAGCGCGTAGGCCTTCGCCGCCTCGCGCACGTCGGGGCGCGGCACCACGACGCAGGCGGCGAGGTCCATCCCGGCCGACGCATCCGCGCTGCACAGGCGCAGGCTGGCCAGCGCCCCGCCGGGGTCCAGCCGCCAGCCTGACAGGAACACCCCCGCGCCGGGGATGCGGATCGCCCGGTCCACCTCCACGTGCACGGCGCGGGCGGCCAGGCGCGGCAGGGTGTCGGCGCCGTCGAAGCCGCG
>JALHNW010000005.1 GCA_022843345.1 Rubritepida sp.
GGTGCTGGATGCGACCGGCCGCCTGCTGGCCTGGAACGAGGCCTTCGCCGCGCTGGGCGGCGGCCAGCCCCTTTCGCCCGGCCTCACGCAGGGCGAGATGGCGCAGCGCAGCGCGATACCCGCGGCGGGCCTGCTGCCCCGCCCGCTGCGCGGCGGCATGACCCTGCTGGAATGGAGCGCGGAGGCGGCCGCCATGGCCGAGGCGCGGCGCCTGTGCAGCAGCGAGATGGGCGAGCGCCTGGAACGCCTGGCGACCGTGCTGGAGGCGCGCGACCTGGAGGCGGCGCGCGCCGAGGCGCAGGGCCTGCGCGGGCTGGCGGCGAACTTCTCGCTCGCCACCCTGGTCGCGCCGCTGCGCGAGATCGAGCTGGCCTGCCGCGCCGGCGACCGGCGCGAGGCGGAGGCGGCGATGGACGAGGTCACCCACCGCATGGCCCAGGCGCTGGAAGCCCTGCGCCTGGGCTGAGCGGCGTCAGCCCAGCTTGTGGCCCGCCATCGCCTCGATGGCCTGCACCAGCCCCGAATGGTCCCAGCCCGAGCCGCCCATCGCCGCGCAGGCGGAGAAGAGCTGCTGCGCCGAGGCGGTGTTGGGCAGCGCCACCCCCAGCTCCTTCGCCGATTGCAGCGCCAGGTTCAGGTCCTTCTGGTGCAGGGCGATGCGGAAGCCGGGGTTGAAGGTGCGGTTGATCATCCGCTCGGCGTGCACCTCCAGGATGCGGCTGTTGGCGAAGCCGCCCATGAGCGCCTGGCGCACCTTGGCCGGGTCCGCGCCGGCCTTGGAGGCGAAGACCAGCGCCTCCGCCACCGCCTCGATGTTGAGCGCCACGATGATCTGGTTGGCGACCTTCGTGGTCTGCCCCGCGCCGTTGGGGCCGACGAGGGTGATGTTCTTGCCCATCGCCTCGAACAGCGGCAGCGCGCGGGCGAAGGCGGCATCCGGGCCGCCGACCATGATGGTGAGTGCGGCGTTGCGCGCCCCCACCTCGCCGCCGCTGACGGGCGCGTCGAGGTAGTCGCAGCCGCGCTCGTTCACGCGCGCGGCGAAGTCCTTCGTCGCGGTCGGGCTGATGCTCGACATGTCGATCACCAGCGTGCCCGGCTTCAGCGCCGCGGCCACGCCGCCATCGCCGAACAGCACGCGCTCCACGTCGGGCGTGTCGGGCACCATGATGACGACCACCTCGGCCGCGGCGGCGACCGTGGCGGCGTCGGGCATGATGGTGAAGCTGGCGCGCGCCTCGGGCTTGAGGCTGGCGCGCTCGGGCGCCAGGATCTCGTGGCCTGCCTTCTGCAGGTTCTCGGCCATGGGCTGCCCCATGATGCCGAGGCCGATGAAACCGATCTTCATGCGTGCATTACCCCCGATACTTCTGCATCCAGCCCAGCCCGGCGAGCGTCTCGCCCTTGGGCCGGTATTCGCAGCCGATCCAGCCGCGGAAGCCCATCGCATCAATGGCGTCGAACACGAAGTCCCAGCGCACCTCGCCGGTGCCGGGCTCGTTGCGGCCCGGCGTGTCGGCCACCTGCATGTGCGCGATGAAGGGCAGCAATTCCTGCGCCCGGCGCGTCACGTCGCCCTCGGTGACCTGGCAATGATACAGGTCGAATTGCAGGCCGACGCGCTCGGGCCCCAGCGCCTCGATCACCGCCACCGCCTCGTCGGTGGTGTTGAGGAAGAAGCCGGGGATGTCGCGGTGGTTGATCGGCTCGATCACCGGCTTCACGCCGGCCTTGCCGCATTGCTCGGCGGCGAAGTCCAGGTTAGCGGCGTAGGTGGCCAGCAGCGTGTCACGCTTCGCACCCGCGGGCGCGAGGCCGGCCATCACGTGCAGCCGCGGGCAGCCCAGGGCGGCGGAATACTCCAGCGCGCGCTTGATCCCGTCGCGGAATTCGGCGCGGCGCTCGGGCAGGCAGGCCATGCCGCGCTCGCCGGCGTTCCAGTCGCCGGGCGGGGCGTTGAACAGCACGTTCTGCAGGCCGTTGTCGCGCAGGCGCTGGGCGATCTCCGCGGCGGGGAAGTCGTAGGGGAAGAGGAACTCCACCGCCTCGAACCCCGCCGCGCGGGCGGCGGCGAAGCGGTCGAGGAAGGGGACCTCGTTGAACATCATGCTGAGATTGGCGGCGAATTTCGGCACGCGGTTCCCTCCCGTTGGCGCGGCGCGGAGGCTAGGCCGCCGGACCGCGCGCGTCCACACAGCAACCCGCGCGACCTATCAAGCCCAAGGCCGCGCATGAAGAATGCGAAGGCGAAAAGCCGAGCCGCCGAGCTTCAGCTTGGCGAAGCCAAGCCCGCGGATGCGGGCGCCCGGCGTAGCCGCTGCCGAGAGGCAGCGGCGATGAGGGCACAATAAATAGCAGGAAACGCCCTCATGCGTTTCCTGCGAGGTAGTCCATTGCCGCCTTCGCCCCATCCGGCTTGTGCGGCACGCCGGCGATCCGCAGCCCCATCTCCACGCCCGACAGCGTGCCCATCAGCGCGAGGTCGTTGAAGTCGCCCAGGTGGCCGATGCGGAACACGCGGTCGTTCAGCTTGCCCAGCCCGTTGCCGAGCGACATGTTGAACCGCTCCAGGATCGCCGCGCGCAAGGCGTTGGCGCTGTGCCCCTCGGGCAGCCGCACGGCGGTGAGCGCGGAGGAGTAGTGCCGCGGCTCGTCGCACTGGATCTCCAGCCCCCAGGCGCGCACGGCGCGGCGGGTGGCCTCCGCGTGGCGGTCGTGGCGGCTGAACACGTTGTCCAGCCCTTCCTCCAGCAGCATGTCCAGCGCCGTGTCCAGCGCGTAGAGCATGTTGGTCGCCGGCGTGTAGGGGAAGTAGCCGGTGGCGTTGGACGCGATCATCGGCTTCCAGTCCCAGAAGGAGCGCGGCAGGCCGGCCGTCTCGGCTGCCTTCAGCGCCTTGGCGGACACCGCGTTGAACGACAGCCCCGGCGGCAGCATCAGCCCCTTCTGCGAGCCGGCCACCGTCACGTCCACGCCCCACTCGTCATGCCGGTAGTCAATGGAGCCGAGCGAGGAGATCGTGTCCACCAGCAGCAGCGCCGGGTGCTTGGCCGCGTCCATCGCGCGCCGCACCTCGTCGATGCGCGAGGTGCAGCCCGTGCTCGTCTCGTTGTGCACGACGCAGACGGCCTTGACCTCGTGCTTCGCGTCGGCGCGCAGGTAGGCCTCGATCGCCGCCGGGTCCGCGCCCTGGCGCCAGTCGCCTTGCAGGAACTCGGGCCGCAGCGACAGCCGCTCCGCCATCTCGCGCCACAGGCTCGCGAACCAGCCCGTCTCGCACATCAGCACGCGGTCGCCGGCCGAGAGCGTGTTCACCAGCGCCGCCTCCCACGCCCCGGTGCCGGAGGCGGGGAAGATGATGACGTGCCCATCGGTCTTGAAGACGTGCTTCACCTTGGCCAGCACCTGCGCGCCCAGCTTGCCGAAATCGGGGCCGCGATGGTCCATCGTCGGGTGGTCCATGGCGCGCAGCACGCGGTCCGGCACGTTGGTGGGGCCGGGGATCTGCAGGAAGTGGCGGCCGGCGGTCGGCGTGCTCTGGAAATAGGCCATGGCGGTGGGGTTCCCCTCGTGTCGCCGCCGGTATGGCCCGGATGCGGCGGCCGCGCCAACGAGTTCCGCTTCTGCGCCGCATGAGGATTATCCATCTGACGCGGCGCCCGGGGCAGGGTAGAAGCGGCGCATGAACGCCATCACCGCCCGCATCGGGGATTCCCGCCTCGCCGCCCGCCTGCGCCGGGAAACGGAAGGCGAGGTGCTGTGGAGCGCCTCCGACCGCGGCCGCTACAGCACCGACGCCAGCATCTACCAGGTGGAGCCCGTCGGCGTGCTGGTGCCCAAGACGGCCGCCGACGTCGAAGCCGCCATGGCCATCTGCCGCGAGGAAGGCGTGCCCGTGCTGCCCCGCGGCGGCGGCACCAGCCAATGCGGCCAGACCGTCAACCGCGCCCTGGTGCTGGACTGCACCAAGCACTTGCGGAACGTGGTGGGCGTGGAGGGCGACACGGTGCGCGTGCAGCCCGGCATCACGCTGGGCGCGCTGAACGACGCGCTGAAGCCGCGCGGGATGTTCTTCCCGGTGGACCCCTCCACCTGGGCGCGCTGCACCATCGGCGGCATGGCCGGCAACAACTCCTGCGGCTCCAAGTCCATCCGCTACGGGCTGATGGCGGACAACGTGCGCGCGGTGGACGCCATCCTGGCCGACGGCTCGCGCCACGTCTTCGGCGAGGATGCGCCCAACACCGACCTCGTCGCCCGCCTGCACGCGCTGGGCGAGCGCGAGGCGGCCGAGATCGCCGAGCGCTTCCCGCCCGTGCTGCGCCGCGTGGGCGGCTACAACCTCGACGCGCTGACGCCGGATGCGCGCGCCAATGGCAGGGGCAACCTCGCCCGCCTGCTGGTGGGCAGCGAGGGGACGCTCGCCTTCTCCGCCGCGCTGGACCTGAAGCTCTGGCCCATCAAGCCGCGCAAGGTGGTCGGCATCTGCCAGTTCCCGAGCTTCCGCCGCGCCATGGAGGCGGCGCAATACTTGGTGCAGCTCGACCCCGAGGCGGTGGAGCTGGTGGACCGCACGATGATCGAGCTGGGCCGCTCCATCCCGCTCTACCGCGCCACCATCGAGACGATGCTCATCGGCGAGCCGGACTCCCTGCTGATCGTCGAGTTCCACGGCCACGGGGACGCCGCCCTTATCCGCGGGCTGGACGCGCTGGACGACATGATGGCCACGCTGGGCCTGCCGGGGCAGGTGGTCCGCGTCACCGACGCCGCCCAGCAGGCCGCGGTGGCGGAAGTGCGCGAGGCGGGCCTGAACATCATGATGAGCATGAAGGGCGACGCGAAGCCCGTATCCTTCATCGAGGATTGCGCCGTCCCGCTGGAGGACCTGGCCGACTACACCGAGCGCCTCACCGGCGTCTTCGACCGCCACGGCGTCAAGGGCACCTGGTACGCCCATGCCAGCGTGGGCTGCCTGCACGTGCGCCCCGTGCTGAACATGAAGGATGGCGGCGACGTGCGCCGCATGCGCGAGATCGCGGAGGAATGCTTCGCCCTGGTGCGCGAATACAAGGGCAGCCATTCCGGCGAGCACGGCGACGGCATCGTCCGCTCCGAGTTCCACGAGCCGATGTTCGGCAGCCGCATCACCCGCGCCTTCGAGGCGGTGAAGGACGAGTTCGACCCGCACAACCTGCTCAACCCCGGCCGCGTGGTGCGCGCGCCGAGGATGGATGACCGCTCCCTGTTCCGCTACGCGCCCCCCTACGCGCCCGTGGCATTCACGCCCGTGCTGGACTGGTCCGACCACCCCGGCTCGCTGCTGGGTGCGGCGGAGATGTGCAACAACAACGGCACCTGCCGGAAGTTCGACGCCAACGTGATGTGCCCGAGCTACCGCGTGACGCGCGAGGAGCAGCACCTCACCCGCGGCCGCGCCAACACGCTGCGCCTCGCTCTCACCGGCCAGCTCGGCCCCGACGCGATGGCGGGCGAGGAGGTCGCGGACGCCATGGCGCTCTGCGTCTCCTGCAAGGGCTGCAAGCGCGAATGCCCGACGGGCGTGGACATGGCGCGCATGAAGATCGAGGTGCTGGCCGCGCGCCGCGCGAAGCACGGGCTGGCGCTGAAGGACCGCGCGCTAGGCCTGCTGCCGCGCATCGCCCGCTGGGCCGCCATCGCGCCCTTCGTGCCCAACGCGGTCATGGCGTTCAAGCCGCTGCGCCGCTTCCTGGAGAAGCGCGCCGGGCTGGCCGCGGCGCGCAAGCTGCCCGCCTTCCGCTGGGACACCTTCGACGACGTGGAAGCGCAGGCGGGGCAGGGGCCCGAGGTCCTGCTGTTCGCCGACAGCTTCAACCGCCATTTCGAGCCGGAGAATTTGCGCGCCGCCGTGCGCGTGCTCGCCGCCGCCGGCCACGCGGTGCGCCCCGCCCAGCACCCCACGCAGTCGCGCCCGCTGTGCTGCGGCCGCACCCTGCTGGCCGCCGGCATGGTCGAGGAAGCCCGCGCCGAGGCACGCCGCACCATCGCCGCGCTGGATGACGGCACCGACCGCCCGATCGTGGGGCTGGAGCCATCCTGCCTGATGACGCTGCGCGACGAGTTCACCGCCCTGGTGCCGGGCGAGGCCGCGAGCCGCGTCGCCGCCCGCGCGAAGCTGGCCGGCGAGGTGCTGGAAGGCGCACTGCCCGCGCTGAAGCCCGCGGCCGCCAGCGCGCACATCCACGGCCATTGCCACCAGAAGGCCTTCGGCGCCTTCCCCGCGGCGGTGAAGGCGCTGCGCCAGGTGCCCGGCATGGCGGTGACGCCCATCGCCTCGTCGTGCTGCGGCATGGCCGGCGCCTTCGGCTACGAGGCGGCGAACCAGGAGGCCTCGAAGGCGATGGCCGAGCTGTCGCTGCTGCCCGCGGTGCGCGCGGCGCAGGGCGTGGTGGTGGCCGACGGCTTCTCCTGCCGCCACCAGATCCGCGACCTGTCGGGGCGCGAGGCCATCCATTCCATCCGCCTGCTGGAGCGCGCGCTGTGAGGGAGGTGCTGGAGTTCTGGTTCGCCGACGGCCCCGACGCCTTCCGCCCCGCCTGGTTCGCGCGCGACGACGCCTTCGACGCCGAGATCCGCCGCCGCTTCGGCGCCCTGCTGGACCCGGCGCGCGAGGGCGCGCTGGATGGCTGGGCCGGCACGGCGGAAGGCGCGCTGGCGCTGCTGCTGGTGCTGGACCAGTTCCCGCGCAACCTGCACCGCGGCACGCCGCTGGCCTTCGCCTCCGACGCCAAGGCACGCGCTATCGCCCGCGCGGCGGTGCTGGAGCGCCGGTTGGACCTGTTCCTGACGCCGACGCAGCGCGTCTTCCTGTACCTGCCCTTCGAGCACTCGGAGGCGATGGCGGACCAGGACCTGTCGGTGGCGCTGTTCGAAGGGCTGCGCGACTCGCCCACGCTGCACGAGGCGATCGCCTTCGCCTGGAAGCACCGCGTGGTCGTCGCGCGCTTCGGCCGCTTCCCCCATCGCAACGCCACGCTCGGCCGCGATTCCACCCCGGCCGAGCTGGCGTATCTCGCGCAGCCCGGCGCCGGATTCTGAGGAAACGAACCATGAAGCTCGTCGGCAGGATGCTGTCCCCCTTCGTGCGCCGCGTCGCGGCCACGCTCAACCTCTACGACATGGAGTGGGAGAGCTGGCCGCTCTCCACCGTCTCGGACATGGCGGAGATCCTCAAGGTGAACCCGGTCGGCCGCGTCCCCGTGCTGTACCTGGATGATGGCGAGACGCTGGTGGACAGCAGCGCCATCCTCGACCACCTGGACGAGCTGGCGGGCGAGCGCGCCCTGACCCCGCGCGGTGGGCCGGAACGCCGCGCGGTGCTGCACGCCACCGCCATCGCGCTCGGTACGGCGGAAAAGTCCGTTTCGGCCTTTTACGAGGCCAAGCGCCGGCCGGAGGCGATGCGCTGGCCGGATGGGCTGGCCATGCTCACCGCCCAGGCGCGCGGCGGCTTCGCGGCGCTGGATGCGATGCTGGAGGGCAGGGAGCACCTGGCGCTCGGCCGGCTGACGCAGGCCGACGTCACCGCCGTCATCGCCCTGGAATTCGCCGAGACGGTGCTGCCGGAACTGGCGGAAAACCGCACCTCCCGCCTGTCCGCCCTGCGCGACAGGCTGAACGCCGACCCGCGCTTCGCCGGCACGAAGTTCACCGGCTGAATTTTTCCTTGACTTTTTTGGCGAGAGGCTCGGCAACCGCGGGGCCTCTCGCGACCTTCCCGATCCAACGTGCACAAGTGGGTTGGTGCAGCGCAGCAAAAAGGTCTTGCATGCTGTCCTGCCTTCCCTATCCTGTGACCACGACAAGGGAGTGAGCGCGGCACGGCCTTCGGGGGGAAACCTGGTTTCCCCTGCCTACAGGAGGGTCGAATGCTTCGTCGGTACCTGCTTCTCTCGGCGCTCGCCGCCCCCGCCATCCTGCGCACGAACGCCGCGCGCGCGGCCGAGGCGGTGGACGTGGAGCTTGTCCTCGCCGTTGACGTCTCCCGCTCGGTGGATGCCGAGGAGCAGGAGATGCAGATGAAGGGCTACGCCAATGCCTTTCGCGACCCCCGGCTCGCCGAGGCGATGATGCGCGGCCCCATCGGCGCCGTCGCCGTCACCCTCTTCACCTGGTCCGACTGGAACATCCAGGAGCACCTGGTCCCCTGGATGCGCCTGGACAGCCCGGCCACCTGCGCGCGCTTCGCGGCGGCCGTGGACGCCGCCCCCCGCCGCACCCACCTCTACACCTCCATCTCGGGCGCCATCGACTACGCCGGCCGGCTGTTCGGCCAGGGCTTCGAGGGCACGCGCCAGGTGGTGGACATCTCCGGCGACGGCATCAACAACTCGGGCCGCGACATCGCCCAGGCGCGCCAGGAGGCGCTGGACCAGGGCATCATCCTCAACGGCCTCGCCGTGCTCGACCGCACCCCGCCGCCCGCCGGCCTGGGCCAGATGCAGCCGCTGGACGAGTACTACCAGGAGCGGGTGATCGGCGGCCCCGGCGCCTTCCTCATGGTGGCCGAGGGCTTCGAATCCTTCGAGCAGGCGGTGCGCCGCAAGGTGATCCGCGAGGTGGCGCAGGCGCCCGGCCCGCCCGTCGAGCGGGCCTTTGCCTGATGCGCGCGCATGGGGCAGGCTTGCCCCATGACCCTGCGCCTGCATTCCTGGCCCACCCCCAACGGCCACAAGATCCACATCCTCCTGGAGGAGCTGGGCCTGCCCTACGAGCTGGTCCCGGTGAACATCGGCGCCGGCGAGCAGTTCCGCCCCGAATTCCTCGCCATCACCCCCAACCACCGCATCCCCGCGATCGAGGATGACGGCGTCGCGCTGTTCGAGAGCGGCGCGATCATGATCCACCTCTGCGAGAAGCACGCCTCGCCCCTGCTGCCCGCCTCGGGCCCGGAGCGGGCGCTGTGCCTGCAGTGGCTGATGTTCCAGATGGGCGGGGTGGGGCCGATGTTCGGCCAGTACAACCACTTCGCCGCCTACGCGCCCGAGAAGATCCCCTACGCCGTCGAGCGCTACGGCAACGAGGTGCAACGTCTGCACCGCGTGCTGGAGAAGCGGCTGTCCGCAGCCCCGTACCTGGCGGGTGACGCCTACACCATCGCCGACATCGCCACCTTCCCCTGGATCCGCAACCCGGAGCGGCGCGGCATTGACCTCGATCATTTCCCTGCCGTGAAGCGTTGGCATGATGCGATCGCCGCGCGGCCAACCGTCGCCCGCGGCGTCGCGGTGCTGGCGGAGAACCAGCGCCGCGGACCCATGACGGAAAAGGAACGCGAGAACATGTTCGGCGCCACCCAGTTCCAGGCCCGCTGAGACCATGGCGGAGATCGACCACATCGTCCTCGGCGCCCGCACGCTGGCGGAGGGCGCCGCCCATGTCGAGCGCGTCCTGGGCCTGAAGTGCCAGCCCGGCGGCGTGCACGAGGGCGCGGGCACGCACAACATGCTGCTGGGCCTGGGCCCCGACTGCTACCTGGAGGTGATCGCGCCCGACCCCGGCCAGCCCCAGCCCGCGCACCCGCGCATGTTCGACCTCGACGACCCGTCGGTGAAGCTGATGCTGGAGGCCGGGCCGGCGCTGGTCGGCTGGGTCGCCCGCACCTCGGCCATGGACGCCCTGGTCGCGCGGCTGGGCCCGCGCGGCGGCGAGCTGCGCGAGATGCGGCGCGGGGACCTGCACTGGCGCATGGCCATCCCGCCGCAGCGCCAGGACATGGACAACCTGGTCCCCGCGCTGATCGAGTGGCGGGGCGAGCGCGCCGGCCGCCGCCTGAAGGACAGCCACGCCCGGCTGGTGGCGCTGGAGGCGGAGCACCCGGAGGCCGGCCAGGTCCTCGCCGCCCTGGCCGACCGCGGGCTGGAGGGCGCGGTGAAGGTCCGCCGCGGCGCGCACCCGCGCCTGGTCGCCCGGATCAGGGGCGCGGACGGGGCGGAGCACGTCCTGGCCAGCGCCTGATCGCGCCGCTCCAGGCATCTCCCCTTCACCCCGCCGCCATGGTAGGAGATTGTGCATGGCGGGTTGCATGCAACTTCCGGGGCAGGGCGGCGGCACCGCGCGGGTGAGGGCATGACCGCGCGCATCCTGGTGGTGGACGACATCGCCGCCAACCTTCGCCTGCTGGAGGCCAAGCTCGTCTCGGAGTTCTACGAGGTGCTGCTGGCCTCCTCGGGGCCCGAGGCGCTGCAGACCGCGCTGTCCCAGGTGCCCGACGTCATCCTGCTCGACGTCATGATGCCCGGCATGGACGGCTACGAGGTGTGCCGGGCGCTGAAGGCGAACCAGCGCACCCAGCACATCCCCGTCGTCATGGTCACCGCCCTGACCGACCCCACCGAGCGCGTGCGCGGGCTGGAGGCGGGGGCCGACGACTTCCTGTCCAAGCCGGTGGACAACCCCACCCTCTTCGCCCGCCTGCGCGCCCTGCTGCGCGTGAAGCAGGTGCAGGACGCCTGGCGCCTGCGCGCGGACACGGCGCGCGACCTGGGGGTGGAGAACACCGACGGCGCCGCCGTCCCCGTCGCCGGCGCCTCCGCCCTGCTGCTGGACGACGGCGACGAGGAGGCGGAGGCGATCGCCGCCACGCTGGGGCGCGACGGCATCGCCGTCACCCGCGCCCGCTCGGCCGAGGAATGCTGGACGGAGGCGATGCGCGGCCTGCACGACCTGGCGCTGCTGTCCCTGCCGGAGGAGGGCGCCGAGGTGCTGCGCCTGGCCTCGCGCTTCCGCGCCCATGCCGAGACGCGGGACCTGCCGCTGCTGCTGCTGGCCGATTCGTCGCAGAAGGCCCAGGTGCTGCGCGGCTTCGACCTGGGCGCGAACGACCACGCCTTCCGCCCGATCGACCCCAACGAGCTGCGCGCCCGCGCCCGCAACCAGATCCGCCGCAAGCGCTACCAGGAGCGGCTGCGCGCCGAGCTGGACCGCAGCCTGGAGATGGCGGTGACCGACCAGCTCACCGGGCTGCGCAACCGCCGCTACGTGCGCCGCCACCTCGATTCGCTGCTGCGCGCGGAGGAGGCGGGGGTGCTGCTGGTGGACATAGACCGCTTCAAGTCCATCAACGACACCCACGGCCACGCGGTGGGCGACGTGGCGCTGCGCGAGGTCGCCGCCCGGCTGAAGACGCAGATCCGCGCCGCCGACGTCGTCGCCCGCTACGGCGGCGAGGAGTTCCTGGTGGTGCTGACCAACGCCCGCGGCCCCTTCGCCATGATGGTGGCGGAGCGCCTGCGCGAGGTGGTGGCCGAGCGCCCCGTGGTCGCCGGCAAGCTCTCGCTGCCCGTCACCATCTCGGTCGGCGTGGCGACGGGCGGGCCGGACGTCAACGCGGATGCGCTGGTGGATGCGGCGGACCGCGCCCTGTACCGCGCGAAGGCGGAGGGGCGGAACTGCGTTCGCCTGGGCAGCATGGAACCCACCGCGGCGGACTGAGCAACGGCGAAAGGGGCGCCGGCCGCGTGGCCAGCGCCCCTGTCAGGCCCCCCCGTGCGGGGTGGCTGCTACTTGATCTTGCCTTCGCGGAAGACGACGTGCTTGCGCGCCACGGGGTCGTACTTCTTCAGCTCCAGCTTGCCGGTGGCGGTGCGGGCGTTCTTCTTGGTCACGTAGTAGTAGCCCGTGTCCGCCGTGCTGTTCAGCTTGATCAGGATGGTGTTGGCCTTGGCCATGGTCGTGTGTCTTCGCGCGCTGTGGAACTCGGAACGCGCTATCTGCCGCCGCGCGCGCCGCGGGTCAACCCTTGCGTTTGCGCCGCTGCCCCTCCAGCCGCGCGGGGGCGCCGCCCATGAGCAGGTCGAACACCATGGAGCCGGTGGTGGGGTTGGCCTCGCGCAGGCGCGCCTCCACCGCATCGCCCAGGCTGAGCACCTGGCGGGTGCGCCGGCCCATGACGCGGCGGTTGCCCTCCTCGACGATCCAGTGGTCGTCCGGCAGGGCCTTCATCGGCACGAAGCCACTGGCGCCCGTCTCCTCCAGCGTCACGAACAGGCCGAAGGGGTGGATTCCCGACAGGCGCGCGGCGAAGGTGGCGCCCACCTTGTCGGCCAGGAAGGCGGTGAGGTAGCGGTCCACTGCGTCGCGCTCGGCCTGGGCGGCGCGGCGCTCGGTGGCGGTGATGTGCTCGCCCGACTCGACGAATCGCGCGGCCTCCGCCTCCGCCAGCCCGTCGGCGCCCAGCTTCAGCCCGGCGATCAGCGCGCGATGCACCAGCAGGTCGGCGTAGCGGCGGATCGGGCTGGTGAAATGGGCGTAGCGCGGCAGGGCCAGGCCGAAATGGCCGATGTTGTCGGGGTCGTAGGCCGCCTGGGACTGCGAGCGCAGCACCGTCTCGTTCACCATCCGCGCCTCGGGCGTGTCCTTCACGCGCTCCAGCAGCCGCGCGAAATCGGCCGGGCGCAGCTGGCCGGCGGGGTTCAGCGACAGGCCCAGCGTGCCCAGGAACTCGCCCAGCGTCTTGAGCTTCTCGTCCGAGGGCGGCGCGTGGACGCGGTACATGCAGGGCTGGCCCAGCCGCTCCAGCTCCTCGGCCGCACAGACGTTGGCGGCGACCATGAACTCCTCGATCAGTCGGTGGCTGTCCAGCCGCGGGCGCGGCGTCACCGACAGCACCACCCCTTCGGGCGAGAGGTTCACCTTGCGCTCCGGCAGGTCGAGGTCGAGCGTGCCGCGGCGTTCGCGCGCCGCCAGCAGCGCGCGGAAGGCGCCGTAGAGGCGCGCCACGTGGCCGCCCTGCACCCCCTCCGGGTCGGTGCCCGCATCGTGGTGCGCCTGCGCGGAATCATAGGTCAGCCGCGCGAAGGAGCGCATGAGGCCGCGCCCGAATCGGTGCCCGGTCTTGGTGCCCGAGGCGTCGAAGCGCATCTCGACGAACAGGCAGCCGCGCTCCTCGCCGGGCTTGAGCGAGCACCAGCCGTTGGACAGCGCCTCGGGCAGCATCGGCACCACGCGGTCGGGGAAGTACACGCTGTTGCCGCGCGCCCAGGCCTCGCGGTCCAGCGCGGAGCCGGGCTTCACGTAGTGGGCCACGTCGGCGATGGCGACGACGACGGTCCAGCCGTCGCCGTCGGGCTCGGCGAAGACGGCGTCGTCGAAGTCGCGCGCATCCTCGCCGTCTATGGTCACCAGCGCCATCTCGCGCAGGTCGGTGCGCTTGCCCAGCCCCACCCGGCGGGCGCGCTTGGATTCGGCCACCGCCTCGTCGGGGAACACGTCGGGGATGCCGTGCTGGTGGATGCAGATGAGGGAGACGGAGCGCGCCTCGCCCGACATGCCCAGCCGCTCCACCACCCGCGCCGGGCGCAGGCCGAAGCCCTGGGAGGGCAGCGCCTCGGCCAGCACGATCTCGCCATGCGCCGCGCCGCCGTGCTCGCCCTCGGGGACGTGCCATTCGGCCTTGTGGCGGCGGTCGGTGGGGGTGATGCGGCCCCCCATGCCTTGATGGTTGTAGATGCCCAGCACGCGCCTGGCCTCGCCCGCGCTGCCCAGGCGCTTCAGCGTGCGGCCCTCGTATTTCTCGCCCGAGACGTGGCGCAGGCGGGCCAGCACGCGCTCGCCCGGCGCCAGGGCGGGTTGGCCGCGCCGCTCGGGGTGCATGTAGATGATCGGCCGGCCCTCGCCGCCCCATTCGACCGGGCGGGCGATGGGGTCGCCATCCGGGTCGGTGCCGGTGACCTCCACCATGGCGGTGTCGGGCAGGCGGTCCGGCGCCTGGATCGTACGCTTGCCGACCGGGGCGGCCGCGCCCTCGTTCGTCATCTCGCTCAGCAGCTGGCGCAGGGCGGGGCGCAGCTCGGTGGGCAGGCCGAAATGCCGGGCGATCTCCGTCTTGCCCACGCGCCCCTGCACGCTGGCCAGGAATTCGCGCAGCTCGGCGCGGGTGGGCAGCACGCTGCGCGCCGCGCCCGTCCGAACCGCGGCGCGCGGGGAGGCACGGCGCGCACCCCCCTTGGCCTTGTGGCCTTTCACGGGGGGGCCGCGCCGCGCCATCTCAGCCGGCCTTCCGGGCGGCGGGCTTCTTCGCCGCGGCGGGTTTGGCCTTGGCGGGGGCCTTCTTCGGTGCGGCGGCCTTCTTGGCCGGCGCCGCCTTGGGCTTCACTGCCGCCTTCGGCCTGGGCGCCGCCTCCGCCTTCGGCGCGGCCGCGCGGGCCGGCTTGCGCCCCTTCGCCCCCTTCAGCGGTGCCAGTTCCTTGCCCTTCTCGGCCAGCAGCGCCACCGCCTCGTCCAGCGTCACCGCCTCCATCTCCGTCCCCCGCGGCAGGTTGGCCACGCGCTTGCCGTGCAGCAGGTAGGGGCCGAAGCGCCCGCGCCGCACCTCGACCGGGGCGCCGTCCTTCGGGTGCGCGCCCACCGTCACGCCGCGCGGCTTGGCGTCCGCCAGCAGCGCCACGGCGCGGTTCAGCCCGACCGTCAGCGGGTCATCGTCGCGGTCCAGCGTCTTGGAGAGTGCGCCCATGGTGAGGTACGGCCCGAATCGTCCCAGGTTGGAGGAAATCTCTTCCCCCGTCTCGGGATGCAGCCCCACGATGCGCGGCATGGACAGCAGCGCCAGCGCGCGGTCCAGGTCGAAGCCGTCCGGGTCCGCCCCGCGCGGCAACGAGGCGCGTCGCGGCTTGGTCGGCTTGCCCTTCGCGTCCGTGCCGCCCTCGCCCAGCTGCACGTAGATGCCGTAGGGGCCGCGGCGCATGGTCACCTGCTGGCCCGTCGCCGGATCCGTGCCCAGCGCGCGGTCCGCAAAGGCGCTGCCGGCGTCGCCCTCGGCGCCCGGCACCGCCAGCGGCCGGGTGTAGCGGCAATCGGGGTAGCGCGAGCAGCCGATGAACGCCCCCGTGCGCCCCAGCCGCAGCCCGATGCGCCCCTGCCGGCAGTTCGGGCATTCGCGCGGGTCGGTGCCGTCATCGGCCTTGGGGAAGAAGTGCGGCCCCAGCTCGTCGTCCAGGCGGTCGATCACGTCGCTGATCTTGAGGTCGGCCGTGCCTTCCAGCGCGCGGGCGAAGTCGGCCCAGAAGCGGCGCATCACCTCGCGCCACTCCAGCCGCCCGCCGGAGATGTCGTCCAGCTGCTCCTCCAGCCCCGCGGTGAAGCCGGTGTCCACGTAGCGCTCGAAATAGCTGACGAGGAAGGCCGTCACCAGCCGCCCGCGATCCTGCGGCACGAAGCGCCGGCGATCCAGCGTCACGTATTCCCGGTCCTGCAGCACCTGGAGGATGGAGGCGTAGGTGGATGGCCGGCCGATCCCCAGCTCCTCCATCTTCTTCACCAGGCTCGCCTCGGAATAGCGCGGCGGCGGCTGGGTGAAGTGCTGCTCGGCCGAGACCTCGCCGCGCTTCAAGGGGTCCTTCTCGCGCATCGGCGGCAGGATGCGCGCGTCGTCGTCGTCGGAATCCGCTGCATCATCCACGTCCTCGCGGTACAGCTTCAGGAAGCCGTCGAAGGCCACCACGCTGCCGGTGGCGCGCAGCTTGGTGCGCGCGGCGGCGTCGCTGATCTCCACGCTGGTCTGGTCCAGCTCCGCGCTCTGCATCTGCGAGGCGACGGCGCGCTTCCACACCAGCTCGTAGAGCTTGCGCTGCCGCTCATCGAGGTATCGCGCCACGGATTCCGGCGTGCGCGACACGTCGGTGGGGCGGATCGCCTCGTGCGCCTCCTGCGCGTTCTTCGCGCGGCTGCTGTATTCGCGCGGCGCGGCGGGGATGTAGTCCTCCCCGAACGCGCCCTTGATGTGGGCGCGCAACTCGGCGATCGCCTCGCGCGCCATCTGCACGCCGTCGGTCCGCATGTAGGTGATGAGGCCGACCGTCTCGCCGCCGATCGCCACGCCCTCGTACAGCGACTGCGCCGTGCGCATCGTCACCTGCGCGCCGAAGCCCAGCTTGCGGCTGGCCTCCTGCTGGAGCGTGGAGGTCTGGAACGGCGCCGGCGGGTTGCGCTTCACGCGCTTCTTCTCGACGGAGGCGACGTGGAAAGCGCCCGCCTCCACCGCCGCCTTGGCCGCCATCGCCTTGGCCTCGGTGTTGAGGTCGAACTGGTCGAGCTTCCTGCCCTCGTGGTGCGTCAGCCGCGCGGTGAAGGGCGCGCCGGCCGGCGTGGCCATCCGCGCCGCCACCGTCCAGTATTCGCGCGGGTTGAACGCCTCGATCTCCGCCTCGCGCTCGCAGATCAGGCGCAGCGCCACGGATTGCACGCGCCCGGCCGACTTGCTGCCCGGCAGCTTGCGCCACAGCACGGGCGAGAGGCGGAACCCCACCAGGTAGTCGAGCGCCCGCCGCGCCAGGTAGGCCTCGATCAGCGGCGTATCCAGCTCGCGCGGATGGGCGATGGCGTACTGCACCGCGCGCTTGGTGATCTCGTTGAAGGTGATGCGCGTCACCTCCTTGCCGCGCAGCGCGCCGGACTTCGCCAGCATCTCCCGCACGTGCCAGGAGATCGCCTCCCCCTCCCGGTCCGGGTCTGTGGCGAGGTAGAGGCGCGAGGCGCCCTTGAGCGCGGCGGCGATCGCCTTCATCTGCCGCTGCCCGCGCTCGTCCGCCTCCCAGTCCATGGCGAAATCCTCCTCGGGACGGACGGAGCCGTCCTTGGGCGGCAGGTCGCGCACGTGGCCGAAGGAGGCCAGCACCCGGTAGTCGGAGCCGAGGTACTTCTCGATGGTCTTGGCCTTGGCCGGGCTCTCGACGACGACGACGTTGGACAAGGGGCGATCCTTCAGGGCAGCAGCGCCACCCGGTTCCCGGGCAGCGATTCGATCCGCCCCGCGAGCTCCAGCTCGGTCAGGGCGGCGGCGAGGTCCGGGCGGGATAGCTGGCAGCGCCGTCCCAACTCGTCAACCGCCATCGGCGTGGCGCCAAGAAACTCAAGCACTTGCGCGGCCACGCCCTCGGCCGGCGGGGGCTCGGGAAGGGGTTCCGCGGCCACGGAAGGCAGGCGCAGACCGCGCAGGGCCGGGGCGGGCAGGGGGGCCTCGGGCAGGTTGTCCAGCACGTCCTCGGCGCTTTCGGTCAGCACCGCGCCCTGGCGGATCAGCTCGTTCGCCCCGCGCGAACGCGGGTCATGCGGGTGGCCGGGCACGGCGAAGAGCATCCGCCCCGCCTCCACGGCCAGCCGCGCGGTGATCAGCGTGCCCGACTGCAACGCCGCCTCGATCACCACCACGCCCAGCGACAGCCCGGCGACGATGCGGTTGCGCCGCGGGAAGTGGCGCGCCAGCGGCGCGGTGCCCAGCGGCGCCTCGCTCACCACCAGGCCGCCTTCCTCGGCGATGCGCCGTTGCAGGGTGGCGTTCTCGCGCGGGTAGGGGCGGTCCAGCCCGCCGGCGATGCAGGCGATGGTG
>JALHNW010000006.1 GCA_022843345.1 Rubritepida sp.
GCGCGCCGGCCGGCTCTCCGGCGGGCAGCGCCAGCGCGTCGCGATCGCGCGCGCGCTGCACCAGCGCGCCCGCATCCTGCTGGCGGACGAACCGGTGGCGAGCCTCGATCCGGCGCTGGCGGAGGAGGTGCTCGGCCTGCTGCGCGACCTCGCCCGCCGGGACGGGCTCGCGGTGCTCGTCTCGCTGCACCAGCACGATCTCGCCGCCCGCTACGCTGACCGCCGGCTGCACCTGGAGGATGGATGCCTGACGAACACGTGACGCGCCTTGCCGTCGACGGGCCTCTGCTCGTCTTCGGCGGCCCCTACTCGAATCTGCAGGCGACGCGCGCCGTGCTGGCCGAGGCCGCGCGGCGCGGCGTCCCGCCGCGGCGCGTGATCTGCACCGGCGACGTCGTGGCCTATGGCTCCGATGCCGCCGCCTGCTGCGACCTGGTGATGGGCAGCGGCATCGCGGCGATCGCGGGCAACTGCGAAGAGAATCTGGCCGCCGGCGAGATGGATTGCGGTTGCGGCTTCGAGGAAGGGACCGCCTGCGACCTGCTCTCGCGCGCCTGGTACGCGCATGCCGACCGGCAGGTGACGGCGGCGCACCGGGCCTGGATGGCCGCGCTGCCGCGGCGCCTGGTGCTCGACCTTGTGGACGGGCGGAGCCTCGCCGTGCTGCATGGCGGGGCGCACGACATCAGCCGCTTCCTGTTTGCCTCGGCGGCGGACGCGGAGCTGGACGAGGAGATCGCGACGACGCGATGCGACGGGGTGATCGCGGGCCACTGCGGCCTGCCCTTCGCGCGGCGCGTCGGGCAGGGCATCTGGATCAACGCTGGTGCGGTCGGCATGCCGGCCGACGACGGCACGCCGCGCACCTGGTTCGCGCTGCTGACGCCAGTTGATCGCGCCTTACGGGTCGACATCCTTCCGCTCGACTACGACCATTCCGCGGCAGCCGCGGCGATGCGCGCGGCGCGGTTGCCGGAGGGCTACGCCGCCGCGCTCGGCAGCGGGATCTGGCCCTCCTGTGACGTCCTCCCTTCGGCCGAGCGCGCACGGCGTGGCGTCCCGCTCCGTCCCCTCGTGGTAGCCTGGTAGGCTGCGTCCGATCGCAACGAGCTTCAACGGCGCGGCGCGGCCACGGCGTGCCGGGCAGCAGCGCGACGATTGAAGCGTCCGCGGAAGGTCATGCGGACCCATTCTTGCGGAAGGACAGCATGGACACCCTGCTCGCGAACGAACCCGTCATCCGCCTCGCCGCCTTCGCCGGTGTCCTGGCCGCGATGGTCGCGCTGGAGGCGCTGCTTCCGCGTCGGCATCGGTCCTTTCCCCGCCTGCGGCGCTGGCCGAGCAATCTCGGCATCGTGGCCGTGGACACCCTCCTCCTGCGGCTCGTCTTCCCCACCGCCGCGGTGGGCGCCGCGCTGGCCGCCGAGGCGCGGGGCATCGGGCTGCTTCCCTGGCTGGGGCTGCCGGGGCCGGTCGCCGTGCTGGCCGCGGTGGTGCTGCTCGACCTGGCCATCTACCTCCAGCACCTCCTGTTCCATTCGGTGCCGGCGCTGTGGCGGCTGCACCGCATGCACCACGCCGACCTCGACTTCGACGTGACCACCGGGCTGCGCTTCCATCCCGTCGAGATCCTGCTGTCCATGGTCATCAAGCTGGCCGTCGTGGTGGCGCTCGGCGCGCCGGCGGTGGCGGTGCTGCTGTTCGAGGTGCTGCTGAACGCCTCCTCCATGTTCAACCACGCCAACCTGCGCCTGCCGCCCTGGCTCGACCGCGCGCTGCGCCCGGTGCTGGTGACGCCGGACATGCACCGCGTTCACCACTCGGCCGTGCCGCGGGAGACCAACAGCAATTTCGGCTTCAACCTCGCCCTCTGGGACCGGCTGTTCGGCACCTACCGCGCCCAGCCCGCGGCCGGGCACGAGGCGATGACGGTCGGGATCGAGGATTTCCGCGACCCCGTCGAGCTGCGGCTGGACCGGATGCTCACCCAGCCGCTGCGCGACGACGACCGCGCCGAGACCCTTGGCCGGCGGGAACCGCGGTCGGGAGACTGAGCCGGGCGGGCTTGACGGCGAGCTTGCGCTGATTCTGCGGCCCGGCCAGCGCTGTGACTCCGGTGCGCGTCTGTGTGCACCGCGAAGCCGACTGCATCCGCCCAGGGGGATCTCCGGCGCGCCGCCACGCTCTCACCACCCGTAGGGGGCCAAACACCGCCAGCCCTTGGGGCCGACAATCGCCCGGGTGCCGCCGCCACACCGGCGCGCTCAGCGCGCCGCGAGGCCCCGGCGCATCAGACGCGGCCCGAGCATCGAGGCGATCCCGGCCACGACCAGCACGGACAGCCCGTGCCACAGGAGCACCATCAAGGCTGCATCCAAGTGATGGATCAGGCTGAGCCCGACACTGGCCAGCGCCGCAGCGGAAAGTCCTCCGAGTGCCGCAACGGGGCCGGCGCGCAGCCACGCGGCATGACGGGCAAGCCAGAGCATCGCCACCGTCAGCGGCACGCCGAGACCGACGATGAACGCGAAGCAGGGCAAGCTCATGCCCAGCCGCAGTGCCTCCGGTCCGACTTGCGCAAGGTCCTGCAGGCACCCCCAGCCCATCGTTGCAATCCAGCCGGCCGCAGCAGGAAGTGGCAGCAGCGCCCAGCGCGGGTCGCGCTCAGGCAACGCCAGCTGGAAGGCCGCGAAGGCGGCTAAGATGCCGGTGACCGTGGCCGTGAGGAGCTGCGGCATCTCGAAGCCCGAGGCCAGGCGCGCCGCCAGGTCATCACGCAGCCCGGAGACGAGCACGGCCACGAGGATGACGAACGCCACGACACCGAGCCAGAGCGCCGTCGCGGCGGCCGGATGCCGGGCGGGCCGCACCGGACGCAGATCGGTGGCGAGGCGGTGGATCAGATCTTCGCTGCGCATGGCGTTCCTCACTCCCCCGCGCCGAAGCGGCGCCGCAGCGCATGCATGGCGCGATGGGTCGCCACCTTCAGGGCGCCCACCGTCATGCCGGAGCGCCGGCTGGCCTCCGCAAGCGAGAGATCCTCGATCTTCGTCAGCCCGAGCGCGGTGCGCTGCGCGGTCGGCAGTTCCTGCAAGGTTTCGCGCAGGGTGGTGGCCGCGCGTTGGGCATCCAGCCCCGCGTCCGGAGAAGGCTCGAGCGATGCGATGTCGTTGGCGTCATCGATCATCACCTCCCGACCAGCCCTCCGCCCACGCGACCGACCCCGGTCCACTGCGCGCCGCTCGGCTATCGCCACGAGCCAGGGACGAAATGGGCGTTCGGAATTGTAGCTTTCGCGAGCGCGGTGGATCGTCAGGAGGGTGTCTTGCACCGCGTCCTCCGCCTCGGTCGCATCCCGCAGCCGTGCCAGGCAGATGGTCCGCAGCAACGGAAGGCATTCACGCAGCAGCTGTTCATACGCGCGCCCATCGCCGCCCTGTGCGGCAGCCATGAGGCGCGACCAGCGCAGATCGCGCACATCCCGCTCGTTGGTCACCAAAGGAAGGTCAGCTTCAGCCTGCGTCACGGGGAGTGGGCCTACTTGGTAACTTGCCACACTGCCATAGGACATCCTGGTGTTACCCTCTGCCGCGTCGCCGCGTTGTGCATCGAGTGCGTTGCACCCCCAGACACGCTATTCGGTGGCCTTGCGAACCAAGTTTTCGATGAACGCCTCGGTGTTGCGCTGACCCTCGGGCGGGACGGCAACGCCGTGACGCGCGAAGACCCGCTGCGCGATATCCGCCCCGGTGTTCCGGGTGACGAAGGTTCGGCCCTGTTCGTCCTCCCACACCAGGACACGCATCGGGAGGTCAATGGCAAGTGTGGGGTTGGCGGCCATGCCCGGCGTGCCGGCGCGTGGACTACCGAACAGCACCACCGTGCGCGTCCGCAGCGTCATGCCGACATCGCGCGCTGCGGCGGCATGGTCCACCTCTGTGAAGACGAGCCAACCGGCCTCACGCACCGCGGCCGTGAAACGATCAAGGGTTGCTCGCGTCGCATGCGCGCTTGGACTCGTCACGAGGCCAGCCTCCTGCGCATGGACGTCGAATGCGGCCGTGACCCACCTGAAAGCCAGTGCAATGAGCATTGAGCGGCGGGCCGGGTGCGGCATGGCGATCTTTCCCCCTCGGTGGCACCGACGAACCCGTTCACGGAGGTTTCGCTGGGCTTCAGTGAAAGGTTACACAGGCCGGGCAGAAAGGTCGGGCTTTTCCGCGGGGGCCGGCTGCGCCGACGTGCTGTGGAACAAGGTCGGTCCACTGGGCACGCGTATCCCGTCCATCGTCGGCGGGTTACGTCACGGCACCCGCCGCTTCACCACACCCGCCGACAGCGTCACCGCGGCCAGGTCGGATGTCGCCGCGGAGATGTTCCGTGACATGACGCGCACCGTGTTGTTCGAGCACCTCATCGCGCCGCGCCACCGTCAGCAGCAGCAGGCGCAGGATCCGGTCATAGTCGTGACCGCCAGCGGTGCAGCGCCAGGTCAATGCCACCTCCGCATCCGTCAGCACGCGCTCGCGCGGACCGTTCTCGGCGGCCTTGGGTACCAGCAGCACCGGGTTCACCTCGGCATCCAGCAGGCCGCTGCCGATGGCCTACTTCCACAGGGCGGCGAAGGTGGTGCGAAGCTTGTTGGCGGCGGCTGGCCCTGACCGGGTTTCGACGCAACGCACCAGGGTGGCGATTTCGGCGCTGCACCCCTTCCATGGGCTGGCCGTACAGCGGCTTGGCGTGCTGGCGTTCGACGTTCTCGTAGGAGCCGCCCCGCATCGTTGCCTTCCCGCGCTCTGCCGTAAGCCCCTAGAATGTTTTGGGAATACTGGAGCAGCGGTGGGAACCGGAGTCCAACCTTCTCTGGCGTTCGTGAGACGCGTCTCGCCGGTTGATCCACCTTTCTCGGAGTGCAACGCTCCGCCGCCGCGGTGCGGGTCGCAGCGCTCGTCGGCGAGACAAGCGTGAGCGCCCAGCCGATGGCGAGCGTCACGGCGATGCGCAGCGCATCCCAAAGTGGCCCAGAGGCCAAGCTCCGTTGACGGAACGGTCCAACCCGGCCATTTCTCAGCTGCCCATGATGGAATTTTTCCGATCCTCCCGCATCGCACGCGTGCTCGGCCTTCTGGCCGTGCTCCTGACGGCTGGGCTCGGACAGCACGTACACGCGGCGAAGGCTGACCTGGCCCAGGCAATCGCTGGCGACTGCGTGACGTCCGAGCACGCGCCGGGCGAACAGGAGGCGCCTGGCGCCGCTCATTGCGGCTTTTGCCACGCGGTACGAGCCATGCTCCCGGCGCCCGAGCGCCTCAGCGAGCCGATGATGCTGGCCAGTCGGCAAGTTCTGGTTGAGAGCACCCGGCTCGTGGATGCGCTGCCGTCCGGTGTTCCATCCCCACCGCCCAGGTGCAACGCAACCGCCTAACCGCACCCGTCAGCCAGACGGGCGCGGCCACCGCGCTTTGCCCGTCCTCCTGCCGGATGTCGTCATGTTGCCACTCCCTGCCATGCTGCGTGCCGCTGCCGCGGCCGCGTTTCTTGCCCTTGCTATGCCGGCCCTCGCCCATGAGGGCCATGACGATGCCCCGGCCTCCGCAGCTCCCGCGCGTCCTCGCATTGCAGTTCATTCGGACCTTTATGAGGTGGTCGCGGTGCGCGAGGCGTCTGATCGTCTTCGCCTCTGGATTGACCTGTTCGAAGGAAACGGGCCGGTCCGCGACGCCCAGGTCGAGGTGACGGTCGGCGAGGCGATCGTGCAAGCCGAGCCCGAGGAGGACGGGACTTACCGCCTCACCTCAGCGCTGCTGACACGCGTCGGTGCCCCGCTCGATCTGGTCTTCTCGATCACCGCGGGCCCGGCCGGCGACGACCTGTTGATCGGGTTGTTGCCAGCGCTGCCAGCCCCCGATCCGCACACGGGCCCTTTCACGGATCCCTGGCACGAGGCGGTGGAGTGGGCCGCGCACCGGCCCTGGCTCGTGGGCGGCGGCGGTGCAGCGCTCGGCCTGCTATGTGGCCTGCTGCTCGCGCGGCCGCGGCGCCGGCGCCGCGTTGTGGCCGCCCTCGCCCTGATGATGGCGGCCACACCCGCCCTGGCCGGCCCCGGCCACGACCATGATGGGCCTGGTTCCACAGCAGCAACAGGCATTGACGCGCCCAGCCGCTTGCCAGACGGCACCGTGTTCCTGCCGAAAATCAGCCAGCGCCTGCTGGAGATCCGCACGATCACGCTGCGGGAAGCCGATGCCTCGCGCACCATCACCCTGGTCGGCCGCGTGGTGGCCGACCCCAACCGCGGCGGCCTGGCGCAAAGCATCGCCGGCGGCCGCATCCTGGCGCCGGAGGGCGGGTTGCCGCGCCTGGGCCAGGCGGTGCGCCGCGGCCAGGTGCTGGCCATCGTGGAGCCGGCCATTCCGGTGGCCGACCAGACCACCATCGCCGAGCGCTCCGGCGACATCGAGCAGCAGATCGCCACCGCCGAGGCGCGCCTGGCGCGTGCGCGGAACCTCGCCGCCAGCGGTGCCGGCACCCGCGTGCAGGTGATGGACACCGAAATCGAACTGGAGGGCCTGCGCCGCCGCCGTGCCATGCTGGCGCAGAACCGCGTGGCGCCCGAGGTCATCCGTGCGCCGGCCGATGGCGTCATCGCTTCCGCGCGTGCCGCCGCTGGCCAGGTGGTCGCCGCCCAGGATGTGCTGTTCCAAATCGTTGACCCCGCCGGCCTGTCGGTCGAAGCGCTGGTCTTCGGGGCGGACGCCGCGACCGGGCTGCGCGAGGCCACCGCCTCGGTCCGCGGCGGCCAACCCATGCGCCTGGTGCTGCAGGGCTTCGGCCGCGCGGTGCAGCAAGGCGCCACGATCGTGCAGTTCAGCATCGAGGCTCCGCCGCCCGGCCTGTCCCTCGGCCAGCCCGTAACCGTGGTGGCCGAAATTGCCGAGCCGATCCGCGGCCTCATTCTGCCGCGCGCCGCGGTGGTGCGGGCCGCGAACGGTGAGCAGGTGGTCTGGCGCCATGTCGAACCGGAAACCTTCGCCGCCGCCCCGGTGCGGGTCGAGCCACTGGATGCCGCGCGCGTGCTGGTCGCAGCCGGGCTGCGCGCCGGAGAGCGCGTGGTGGTGCAGGGCGCTGGCCTCGTGAACCAGGTGCGCTGATGTTTCAGATCCTCGTCACGGGCAGCCTGCGCAACCGGCTGCTGGTCCTCATCGCCTCGCTGGTGCTGGTGGGCTACGGCGCCTTCGTGCTGCCCCAGGTACCGGTGGATGTCTTCCCCGACCTGAACCGGCCCACCGTCACCCTGCTGACCGAGGCCGAGGGCCTGGCACCCGAGGAGGTCGAGCGCCTCGTCACCTTTCCAATCGAGACGGCGATGAACGGTATGCCGGGCGTGGCGCGCGTGCGCTCCGTCTCGGCGGTGTCGCTCTCCATCGTCTATGTCGAGTTCGAGTGGTCGGCGGAGCTATACCGCGCCCGGCAACTGGTTTCGGAGCGCCTCGGCGTTGTCCGCGCTTCGCTGCCGCCGGCGGTCTCGCCGGTGATGGGCCCGGTTTCCTCCATCATGGGCGAGATCATGCTGGTGGCGGTGCGCGCCGACGGCGTCACGCCCATGGCGGCGCGGGAGGCGGTGGACTTCACCATCCGCCCGCGCCTGCTCAGCATTGCCGGCGTGTCACAGATCATCCCGATCGGCGGTGAGGTGCGGCAATACCGCGTGACGCCCGACCCGGCGGCGATGCTCGCCCTCGGCGTCACCTCCGAGCAGATCGAGGCTGCGGTGGGCCGATTCGGAACCAACACCGGCGGCGGCTTCGTGGATCAACGCGGGCGGGAATACCTCATCCGCAACCTCGGCCTCACGCAGCGCCTGGAGGACCTGGCAGATACGCCCGTGGCGCAGCGCCCAGGCTACCCCACGCCCGTTTTGCTGCGGCAGGTCGCGAGCGTGGAATTCGCCGCCCGGCCCCGCCGAGGCGATGCCGGCTATCGCGGCGGGCCGGCTGTGGTGTTCTCGGTCCAGAAGCAGCCTGGCGCCGATACCATCTCCGTCACCCGGGCGGTCGAGGCCGCGCTGGCCGAGCTGCGGCCCACCCTACCGCCCGGGCTCGATGCCTCCCGCGTGCAATTCCGCCAAGCTGACTTCATCGCCACCTCAATTCGGAATGTGGAGACGGTTCTGCTGGAGGCGGCGGCGGTGGTGGCGGTGGTGCTGATCCTCTTTCTGCTGAATGTGCGGGCGACGGTCATCTCGCTGACCGCCATCCCGGTCTCGGTGCTGGCCACCGTCGTGGTATTCCACAGCTTCGGGCTGACCATCAACACCATGACGCTGGGCGGCATCGCCATTGCCATCGGCGAGCTGGTGGATGACGCGGTGGTGGACGTCGAGAACATCCTGCGCCGTCTGCGCGAGAATGCCGCGCTGGTGGTGCCGCGGCCGGTGCTGGAGGTGGTGGCGGCCGCCAGCCAGGAGGTGCGATCCGGCATCGTCTATGCCACGGCCATCGTGGTGCTGGTCTTCGTGCCGCTCTTCGCGCTGCCGGGTATCGAGGGACGGCTCTTCGCGCCGCTCGGCGTCGCCTACATCGTGGCGATCCTGGCGAGCCTCGCCGTCTCGGTCACGCTCACCCCGGTGCTGGCCTATTGGCTGCTGGGCAACCGGCCGGCGAAGGCGCATCGCGCCGATAGTTTCGTGCTGCGTGGCGCCAAACGGTTGAATCGGGCAGCGCTGATGCAGGCGCTGGCGCGGCCACGGCTGGTCTATGCCGCGGTGCTGCTGCTGTTCGGCGCAGCGGCCTGGGGAGCCACGCAATTGCCGCGCGCCTTCCTGCCCGCCTTCAACGAGGGAACGGTGCTGGTTGGCGTGTCCTTCGTGCCCGGCATCTCGCTGGCCGAAAGCGCGCGCCTTGGCGCCGTGGCGGAGCGCCTGCTGGCGGACCTGCCCGAGATGGTGTCGGTCGGCCGCCGCACCGGCCGGGCCGAGCTCGATGAGCACGCGGAGGGCGTGCATGTGAACGAGATCGACGTGGCGCTTCGTCGCACCGATCGCCCGCGCGCCGAGGTGCTGGCCGATATCCGCGCGCGCCTGGCACCACTGCCCGCCAACATCAACATCGGCCAGCCCATCCAGCACCGGCTTGACCACATGCTCTCCGGCGTGCGGGCGGAGATCGCGGTCAAGCTGTTCGGCCCCGACCTCGACACGCTGGCGACGCTGGCTCAGGGCTTGCGCGCCCGCATAGCGTCGGTGCCGGGACTTGTGGATATTCAGGTGGAACGCCAGGTCCGCATCCCGCAGCTACAGGTCGTGCCCGACTACGCGGAAGCGGCGCTCTATGGCCTGACCCCGGCCTCGCTCACCGCGGCACTCGAAGGGCTGTCCAACGGCCGTGTCGCCAGCCAGATCGTGGATGGGGTGCGCCGCTTCGACGTGGTGGTGCGCCTGGCCGACCGCGACCGCACCACCGAAGGCCTGGGCGACCTGCTGGTGGCCACGCCGCAAGGCCATGTGCCGCTGCGGCTGGTGGCGACGGTGCAGGAGGTGGACGGCCCCAACCAGGTGCTGCGCGAGGGCGGGCAGCGGCGCATCGTCGTCTCCGGCAATGGCGATGGCGCGCGCGACATGGCCGCCATCGCGGCCGACCTGCGCGAGGTCATCTCCGGCTTCGCCTTGCCGACCGGCTACGCCGCCGTGTTGGAGGGCAACTTCCGCGCCCAGGAGGAGGCGGCGCGCACCATCGGGTTGCTCTCGATCGTCTCGCTGCTGATGGTCTTCGTGGTGTTGCGGCAGCGCTATCAGTCCACGGCCCTCGCACTGGTGGTGATGGGCAACATCCCGCTGGCGCTCATCGGCAGCGTGGTCGCGCTGTGGATCGCGGGCCTCCCGCTCTCCGTTGCCTCGATGGTCGGCTTCATCACGCTGGCCGGCATCTCGGCGCGCAACGGCATCCTGAAGGTCAGCCACTATTTGAATCTCGCGCTGCATGAGGGCGAGCGCTGGGGCCGGCCGCTGCTGATCCGCGGCAGCGAGGAGCGGGTGGCGCCGGTGCTGATGACGGCGCTCTCGGCCGGTCTCGCGCTGATCCCGCTGCTGTTCGGCGCCGGCGAGCCGGGGCGGGAGATCCTGCATCCCGTGGCGGTGACAATCTTCGGCGGGTTGGTCAGCGCCACCCTGCTGGACGCGGTGCTGACGCCGCTGCTGTTCCGCCGCTTCGGCCGGGCTGCGCTGGAACGCCTGCTCGCCGAACGCGACGCCCTGCCGGCCGGCCGGCCGGTGGAAACCTTCTGAACCCTACGAGGAGAACGACCATGAACCTGTCCCGACGCATCCTTCCCGTGATGCTGCTTCTGCCGGCCGCAGCGATGGCCCAGCAGCCCGCCCGGCGCGGCCCCAATGGTGGCCCCGTGGTCACGGCCGATGGGCACCCGATCGAGCTGGTGCTGTCCGGCACCACGCTCACGCTCTTTGTGAACGAGGAGAATGGTCGGCCGATGTCCAGCGCCCGCGCCAACGGCCGTGTCACCGTGCAGGTGGCCGGGCAGACGGCGACCGTCACGCTGGCACCGGCCGAGCCGAACAGGCTGGTGGGCACGCTTGCCGCGCCGCTGGCGGCCGGCGCGCGCGTGGTCTTCACCGGCACGCTGAGCGACGGCCACCGCGTGACGGCGCGCTACGTCGTGGAGTGACGCGGCCGCGCGTCAGGACGCGATCTGTGCCCGCGCGTCAAACCGCGACAGAACCGCCGTTGCGGGACGGCGAGGCGGCCGATAGTGCCGGCCAGCCCCACCACATCCCGTGCACGGCCCCGATCCGTGCCGCGCCGCTCCGGCCGAGACCGCCCAGCCGATCCGCGCGGACATGCAGATGGGTGCTGGCGTGAAGGGTATTCGTGTCAGTCATGCAGGACGTACTTCGCACTGGCCCCCGCCAGCGGCGCGCGCCGCCCGTCAGGTCGGTCGGGTGCCGTGCTGCGCCGGCCGTGCGCTGGCGGCCAGCAGCAGCGCCACGCCCGATACAATCGCGACATCGGCCAGATTGAATGTGGGCCAATGCCAGCCCGCGTAATGCCAATCCACGAAATCCACCACCGCCCCGATCCGCACGCGGTCCAGCACGTTGCCCAGGGCGCCGCCGATGATCAGGCCCAGCGCCAGCGCCTCCTGCCGCGTTTCGCCGCGCCAGAGCCAGCGCAACAGGAAGGCGACGACGCCGAGCTTGATGAGCACCAGCGTCCAGACCGCGCCCGCCGCGCTCTCGCGGAACATCCCGAAGGTCACGCCCGTGTTGAAGCCGAGGCGCAGGTTCCACACCGGCAGCACCTCCACGACCACCTGGTAGGGGGGCCACAGCGCCTCCAGCGCCCAAAGCTTCGTACCCTGGTCGATCAGGAAGGCGAGCACCGCCGCGATGACGGCGAGGCGAAGGCGGTAGCGGCGGTCGGTCATCCAAGTCTCGCAAGCCAGGGGAAGGTGGAGATAGACCAGATGGCGAGGCGGTTGAGCTCGCCGGTGGCGATGGCCAGGCCGAACAGGATCATCAGCGCGCCGGAGGCGAGTTGCAGCGCCCGGCCCAGGCGGCCCAGGCCGCGAAGGCGCGCCATCGCCATGGGCAGGTAAAAGGCAGCGAGCAGGAAGGGCACGCCCAACCCCAGCGCATAGGCCGCCAGCAACCCGGCACCCGCCCCCGGCGTGAGCGCCGCGGCGGCCAGCACGCCCGCCAGCACGGGCCCGATGCACGGCGTCCAGCCAAAGCCGAAGGCGGCACCGATCAGGAGGGCGGAGCCTGGGCCACCACCTTCGGCAGGCGGCCGGAAACGGAAGTCGCGCATCAGGGGCGCGGCGCGCAGCAGCCCCATCTGGATCACGCCCATCGCCATGATCAGCAGTCCCGCGAGCATGCTGAGCTCGTAGGACCAGCGGCGCAGCAGGCCGCCCATTGCCGTGGCGCCGAGGCCGAGCAGCACGAAGACCAGCCCGAAACCGGTCACGAAGAACAGGGAGAGCCGAAGCGCCCGCCACCGCTCCGCCCGCGCCGTCGCGAGGTCTGTCCCCGCCACCCATGCGACGTAGCCCGGCACCAGCGGTAGCACGCAGGGCGAGAGGAAGGAGACCATGCCGCCGGCGAAGGCGATCAGCAGGCCGAATGCTGAGAGTTCGAGCATCAGCGCGCGGGGGCGCGGAGCAGTCCGCGCAGTTTCTCGACGGCGACGGCGTCCGGCTCATGGAAGTCGATGGTGCCAGCGAAGCGGCCCTGGGCGTCGAGGAGGAAGGTGCTGGCCGTGTGGTCCATCGTGTATCCGCCGCCCTCCAGCGGCACGCGGCGGAAGGCGACGCGGATGCTGCGCGCCGCTTGTGCCGCCTGCGCTTCGGTGCCGGTCAGCCCCCGCACGCGCGCATCGAACAGCGTAAGGTAGCGCGCCAGGTGCTCCGGCGTGTCGCGCTCGGGGTCCACGGTGATGAACACCCAGTGCATCCGGTCCGCGTCGGGCCCCAGCGTTTCCATGTAGGCGGCGAATTCGCCAAGGGTTGTCGGGCAGATGTCCGGGCAATGGGTGAAGCCGAAGAACACCGCCATGGGCCGCCCGCGGAAGTCGCGCTCAGTGACGGCGCGGCCGGTCTGGTCCGTCAGGGCGAAGGGGCCGCCGATGCCGAGGGAGGCTGGGCCGGTGGCCACGGGCGGAGTCTTCGGCGCGAATGGGCCGTCCCGCAACGCCCAACCGAATGCGATGGCAACCACCGCGAACGCGACGGTACCCCAAAGAATTCGGCGCACGACGCAAAGCACGTTTGGTCGGCGCGAGCTCATGTGCCGCGAGGCCCAAGCAACACCACCGCCGCGCCGGCCACGGCAAGGGCCGCGCCGATGAGGTCCCAGCGATCGGGGAGGAAGCCCTCCACCACCCGCATCCAGACAAGGGTGGCGGCGATATAGATCCCGCCATAGGCCGCGAAGGCCCGGGAGGCATTGCCCGCCGGTACGAGGGTCAGCAGCCAGGCGAAGCAGACGAGCGACAGGACGCCCAGCGCTGCCCACCACCCCGGCTTGTCCATGCGGAGCCAGCCCCAGAACGCGAAGCAGCCAGCGATCTCCGCGAGGGCGGCTGCCGCATAGATGCCAATGATGTTCATGGTCGGCGATCCGCCGGCAGCAGCGGCCGCACCAGGGTCGCGAATTGCTCGAAGGTGAGGGCACCGCGATGCAGCCGCCCGCCGATCAGGAAGGAGGGGGTGGCAGTCACCCCGTACTCACGCTCGCCATCAAGGCGCATCTGCAACACGGCGCGCGCGAAGGCAGGATCGGACCAGCAGGCGTCCAGCTGCGGCGCGGTCAACCCGGCGAGGCCGGCGTAACGGCGCAGGATGGCCCGAGGTTCGGACGCATGCGCCCAGCTTTCCTTCTGGGTATAGACCAGGCCAAGCAGCGGCTCAAAGCGGTCCGGCCCGGCGCAATGCAACATTACCGCGGCGTCGAGGGCCGCGCGGTCCAGCGGAAAGTCGCGCAGCAGGAAGCGCACCAGCCCCGTCTCGATGAACTCGGCCTTGATCCGCGGGAAGATGTCGTTGTGAAACCGCGCGCAATTGCCGCAGGTGAGCGAATGGAATTCAACCACGGTGACCGGCGCATCGGCGCGGCCGATGGCGCGCTCGCCCGGTAGGGTTTGCGCCCGGGCGGGCGCGAGCGGGATGAGGGCAAGCGCCGCAAGTGCGCGCCGGGGCAGTCTTGGCATCGGCATCTCCTTCATCAAGCAGACGGCGGCTTCCACGCCAGCAGGCGCAGAGCGTTCAGCGTCACCAGCACGGTGGCGCCGGTATCGGCCAGAATGGCGGGCCAGAGACCGGTGATGCCGAGCAGCGTAGTGACCAGGAACACGGCCTTGAGCCCGACCGCGACCGCCACGTTCTGCTTCACGTTGGTCATGGTCGCACGCGACAGCCCGACGAGCTCGGACACGCCGGTCACCCGGTCCTTCAGCACGGCGGCATCGGCGGTCTCCAGCGCCACATCGGTGCCGCCACCCATGGCGACGCCGACAGAGGCCGCGGCGAGGGCGGGAGCGTCATTGATGCCGTCGCCCACCATCACCACCGCCCCCGCGGATCTCAGCGCGGCGATTTCGCGCAGCTTGTCGTCGGGCAACAACTCCGCCTTCACCGCCATGCCGAGCGAGGCCGCGATGGCGGCACCGGTGCGGGCATTGTCGCCGGTCAGCATCACGGTCTCCACGCCCTGGGCGCGCAGGGCCGCGATGCCGGCGACGGCATCCGCGCGCGGTTCGTCGCGCAGGGCGATCAGGCCGAGCAGCGCGCCATCCATGAGCGCGACCGAAACGGTCTTGCCTTCGGTTTCCAGGCGTTCGAGCGTTTCGGCTAGCTCGCCCAGCACCACGTTGCGTTCGGCGGCGTGGCGCGGGCTGCCAACCTCCACGCGGCGGCCATGCAACCTCGCCACCACCGCCTTGCCGGGGATGGCCGCCGCATCCTGGGCGGGTGCCAGGGTAAGGCCACGCGCGCTGGCCTCGGCCAGGATGGCCTTGGCCAGCGGGTGGGCGCTGCCTTGCTCGACGCCGGCGGCCAGCGCGATCACCTCATCGGCGCTGCGGCCCGGGGCGGGTATCGTGTCGGTCACGCGCGGCCTGCCCTCGGTCAGGGTACCGGTCTTGTCGAAGGCCACGGTGCGCGCGGCCCCGATCGCCTCCAGTGCCGCGCCACCCTTCACCAGCAGGCCCCGGCGGGCGCCGGCGGAAAGGCCCGAAGCCATCGCGGCGGGTACGGAGATGACCAGCGCGCAGGGGCAGGCGATGAGCAGTACCGCGAGGCCGCGATAGAGGCTGGTGGACCAGTCCCAGCCGAACAGGAACGGCGTCAGCAGGATGACGGCAAGCGAGACGAGCATGGCGCCTGGCGTCCACCAGCGAGAAAACCGCTCGATGAAGCGCTGCGTCGGCGCTCGGGACGCCGTCGCGTCCTCCACCATGCGGATGATGCGGGCGATGGTGTTGTCCGCCGCCGCACGGGTGACGCGCAGGCGCAGGGCGCCGTCGGTGTTGATGGAGCCGGCGACCACGGCATCACCCGGGCCGCGGGCCACGGGGATGCTCTCGCCGGTGATGGGGCTCTCGTCCAGCGCGGATCGGCCTTCGAGGATCAGCCCGTCGCAGGGCACGCGGTCGCCGGGGCGGACGAGCACCAGGTCGTCCACGGCCAGCCGCTCCGGCGCGACCTGTTCAATACCGCCATCGGCGCGCAGTCGCAGCGCCTCGCGTGGAACGAGGTTCGCGAGCGCCCTAATGCCGGCGCGGGCACGGCCGGCTGCGACGTTTTCCAGCAACTCGCCGACCGCGAAGAGCAGGACGACGATGGCAGCTTCCTCGGCCGCGCCGATGATCGTGGCGCCGAGGGCGGCGGTAACCATCAGCGTCTCGATCGAGAAGGGGCTGCCGGCGCGCGCCAATGCGATGGCGCGCCGGCCGAAGGGGATCACCGCGACCAGGGTCGCCGCCAGGAAGAGCGGATAGGTGAGGCCCGGCGGCAGCAGCAGGGACAGCACGTAGGCGCCTCCCACGAGGCCGCCGAGGAGCCAGACCAGCCGGGCCTTCCCGGTGGCCCACCAGGCCTTTTCGGCATCGGCCGGGTCATCGTCATGGTCGCCGTGAGCGTGCGCGGCCGGGGGTGCGGATTGGTCCAGCGCGGTGATGGTGTAGCCGAGTGCGCTGACCTGGTGCTCGACCTCGGCCGCCGAGGCAGGCGGGACCGTAGCGGAAAGCCGCTCGGCCATAAGATTGACCTCGATGTCGGTAACGCCCTGGACGCGGGCGAGCGCCGTGGTGACCTTGGCGACGCAGGCGGCACAATCCATGCCCTTCACCCGCCAAACCGTTCTGCCGCTGTTGTCCATGGCCGTGCTCCGCGTCATGCGAGAGCGTCATGGGACCTCTAGTGACTGGAGGTGCAAGCCCCCATGTACTGAGAATGCCAAAGCCCCTGTCGATCGGTGACCTGTCCCGCGCCACCGGCGTCAAGCCAACGACGATCCGCTGGTACGAGGGGGAGGGTCTTTTGCCGCAACCAGGCCGCACGGCAGGGGGGCAACGGGTCTACGGTGATTCGCACTTGCAGTGCCTCGGCTTCATCCGGCACGCGCGAGAGCTTGGCTTCGGGATGCCGGCGGTACGCGCGCTGTTGGATCTGTCGGCCCGGCCGGATCAGGATTGTGGCGAAGCGCATGCGGCGGCGATGGCGCAGATAGAGGCGATCGACGCCAAGATGCGACAGCTCGAGGCGTTGCGGGCGGAATTGGCGCGTGTCGCTGAAGCATGCCATGGCGGGCCGGTCGCGGAGTGTCGGATCATCGAGATCCTCGCTGACCATACGCACGCGCATTGCCTGGTCGCAGGGCACGGAATCGCTTGATGGCGGCCTTTCTCACAGCCGGTGCTTGGTTGCTGGGCGATGGCTAAGGCTAAGTGCTGTTATGGGCTGCGCCGCTTCGCCACACCCACCGACAGCGTGGCCGCCGCGAGGTCGAACGTCGCCGCGGAGATGTTCCGCGCCATCACCCGCACCGTGTTGTTCGACCACACCGCCGCATCGAGCTCGATGAAGCGCGTCGACGACACTACCGACGCCGTTGCCAGGTCGCCCGCCCGCGCCCCATTCACCGTGACGTCGAGCAGCGAGGTCGCCCCCGGTGCCAGGCTCGGCAGATCCCACGACACCTCGGCGCCGAACTCCCTCCGCCCCGAGCCGAACAGCGCCCCAGTCAGCAACGGTGTGCCGTTCAGCACCGCGGGCGCCGCCTCCGGCAGCCCGTAGAGCCGGAGCGACTGCAGGTCGATCGGACCATCGAAGCCGATCACCCCCACCTGGGCATAGGCCACGGATGCGCCCACCCGGATGGTCTGGCGTCGGTTGAGGTTGGCATCGTCCATCGGCGCGCCGGCGTTCCACCCCTTCGCCGGCCCGTTCCACTGCATGGTGGTGATCGAGGCCAGCACGTCGCCCGCGATGTCCTCGCGGACATTCCCCGCCCCATCGAACACCCGCACGAACAACCGCCCGCCGGCGGCCCCAATGGTGAGCCAATGCGCCAGCGCAAACTCCTTCGCCTGAAAGGTGTCGAGCATCCACCCCAGCCCGCGGTTCGCCGCCAGCGTGACCGC
>JALHNW010000007.1 GCA_022843345.1 Rubritepida sp.
ATGGCGGACGGCCCTGCCCGCTGGCGGGCGCTGCGCGACGCTGCCGTGTTGTCCGTGCTGTTCACCCGCGGGCCGCGCGTGAGCAGCCTGGCCGCGATGACGCTGGACCTGCTCCTGCCGGAGCAGGCCGACGACACCCAGCTCATGCGCCTGCCCCCCGAGCACACCAAGGGCAAGCGCGCGCTGGAGATCGAGCTGAACGCCCAGACCGTCGCGCTCCTGCACGCCTACCTGACCCAGGCCCGCGACCGCTTTCCCCGCGCCGGCGCGACGGACGCGCTGTGGCTGGGCATGAAGGGGCGGATGACCGTCGAGGGCCTCAAGCGGATCTGCGAGCAGAACACCCTGCGCTGGTTCGGCCAGGCGCACGGCCCGCACATCGCCCGGCACTGGATCAGCCACGCCGCCCGCCGCGCCGGACCCCACCACGCCCGCACCGCCGCCATCGCCCTCGGCCACAGCGAAGACACCGCCGCCCAGCACTACAGCCAAGCCGCATGCCTGCACGCCGCACGGCGATATGCCAAGCTGATCAACAAGATGGGGGGATGATGCGTCGCCCGTCCCCGCGATGAGAATGCGAGCGCTCGACCTGCCTTCAGCGGGCGCAGACACCCTTGTTGAGCGGGAAGAGTGAAGGAGGGCAGTCGATAGCGATAGCCCATAGCGCGGACGCGTGGTTTCGATCCACGCCCCCGTGAAGTAGGCGACGGGGGCTATTTTTTGACCGGCTGGGAGCCACACAGTTTCGATCCACGCCCCCGTGAAGGAGGCGACCATCATCGACACGGGCAATCCCGACGGCTGCCTGTTTCGATCCACGCCCCCGTGAAGGAGGCGACCATCATCGACACGGGCAATCCCGACGGCTGCCTGTTTCGATCCACGCCCCCGTGAAGGAGGCGACGCGGCACGGGCGGCGACCTTGGCCGTGGCGCGCGGGTTTCGATCCACGCCCCCGTGAAGGAGGCGACCCACGGCCCAGGATGCGTTCCCGGCCGAGTACAAGTTTCGATCCACGCCCCCGTGAAGGAGGCGACGCGCAGCGGCTACAGTCGGCGGCAGCCGAACCAGTTTCGATCCACGCCCCCGTGAAGGAGGCGACGCGCGCACTGTGGCAGGCCCGGCGCGATGCCGCCGTTTCGATCCACGCCCCCGTGAAGGAGGCGACCCCAGATCGGCGCTCCCAACGCCGGCTCATTCTGGGTTTCGATCCACGCCCCCGTGAAGGAGGCGACCCGTGAGGCTTGCCTGTGGCACGCCGAGCAAGCCGTTTCGATCCACGCCCCCGTGAAGGAGGCGACCCGACGGCTACTCGGGGTGCCCCGGCATCGGCCCGTTTCGATCCACGCCCCCGTGAAGGAGGCGACCCGTGGCCGAGTACGCCTCGCGCCAGGACGCGGTGTTTCGATCCACGCCCCCGTGAAGGAGGCGACTGCTCCTGGCCCGCCTGATGTTCCCGGACGTCAAGTTTCGATCCACGCCCCCGTGAAGGAGGCGACCTTCGCGGGAGGTGCAGTCCCGCGCCTGGCATTGGTTTCGATCCACGCCCCCGTGAAGGAGGCGACCGGCGGTGATGCGCGTCTCGACCCGTGGCGCGAGGTTTCGATCCACGCCCCCGTGAAGGAGGCGACGCGCGGCTTTGAGTGCCGTGTCAACCCCCACAAGTTTCGATCCACGCCCCCGTGAAGGAGGCGACTCTGGTCCGCGATCTTCTCCTCCAGGCCGGACTTGTTTCGATCCACGCCCCCGTGAAGGAGGCGACCAGCGAGTTGCTGGACGGGCGGGGTGTTCCAGTAGTTTCGATCCACGCCCCCGTGAAGGAGGCGACAGCAGAAGGTGGTGCCCCAGGCTGCCGAGCGGCTGTTTCGATCCACGCCCCCGTGAAGGAGGCGACATGGAGGCGGCGAGCATCGCGGACCTGCTGGAGGTTTCGATCCACGCCCCCGTGAAGGAGGCGACCCTGCGCGTGGCAGGTGCCGGCGGCCTTCATGCGGTTTCGATCCACGCCCCCGTGAAGGAGGCGACTCCGCACCCCGCAGAGCGTCGCGGAGACGGCAGTGTTTCGATCCACGCCCCCGTGAAGGAGGCGACGAACAACTGCGCGCGGAGCTGCGCGAGCTGGGGGTTTCGATCCACGCCCCCGTGAAGGAGGCGACCACGGCCAGGATCAGCGCGGCGTCGTTCGGGTAGTTTCGATCCACGCCCCCGTGAAGGAGGCGACAGCCTGGGTCCAGAACGAGTCGTGGACCAGCAGGTTTCGATCCACGCCCCCGTGAAGGAGGCGACGACGCGGCCCGTCGCCGTCCATCTGATGGTGGCGGTTTCGATCCACGCCCCCGTGAAGGAGGCGACCCGCCCGTCCCGACCTCGCGGCGGTGCTGGCGGGGTTTCGATCCACGCCCCCGTGAAGGAGGCGACGCCACGGACGTGCTGAACGCCAAGCGCAGCGAGGTTTCGATCCACGCCCCCGTGAAGGAGGCGACTCGCCCTGGGCATCCACGCCCGCCGTCAGCACCGTTTCGATCCACGCCCCCGTGAAGGAGGCGACGGCCAGCGCGTCCGTGCCGTGCTGGCGCAGCAGGTTTCGATCCACGCCCCCGTGAAGGAGGCGACGACGGACGCGCTGACGCAGGACTTCATGCGCGAGTTTCGATCCACGCCCCCGTGAAGGAGGCGACAAGCTGCTCGGCAACCCGCAGGAAGTAGTCACCTGTTTCGATCCACGCCCCCGTGAAGGAGGCGACTCGCCCGAACCAGCTTCGCCAGCGCCGGGTTCAGGTTTCGATCCACGCCCCCGTGAAGGAGGCGACTGGGCACGCGGCGCTTCCTCGGCACGGGCGGGATGGTTTCGATCCACGCCCCCGTGAAGGAGGCGACGCTTGCGCGCGTGAGACTGGGAAACGCCCTGACTGTTTCGATCCACGCCCCCGTGAAGGAGGCGACAGTTCGATGCAGCCCGAGCTGCACTCCCGGAACCAGTTTCGATCCACGCCCCCGTGAAGGAGGCGACCTGCCCCATCTGCGGCGGCGCCATGATGACGGGCAGGTTTCGATCCACGCCCCCGTGAAGGAGGCGACGTCGAAGTAGCGCGGCTCGATCTCGATGCCGGTGGTTTCGATCCACGCCCCCGTGAAGGAGGCGACGTGTAGCCGCCGATGCCGCCGCGCTCGATGCCTGTTTCGATCCACGCCCCCGTGAAGGAGGCGACCGTCGTTCTGGCCGGTGCGCGCGGCCTCCGCCTTGTTTCGATCCACGCCCCCGTGAAGGAGGCGACCCACACGTCGCGGTCCAGGCCCACGCTCTCGTCGTTTCGATCCACGCCCCCGTGAAGGAGGCGACCGCTCACGGCCTGGCTCTGCCGGAACTGCACCTGTTTCGATCCACGCCCCCGTGAAGGAGGCGACTGCCGACCGCGAACGGGAGGTTGTTCGCCATGATGTTTCGATCCACGCCCCCGTGAAGGAGGCGACTCGCCTCGCCCGGCCTGGGCAACGTGGTCACGTCGTTTCGATCCACGCCCCCGTGAAGGAGGCGACGACCAGCGCCGTGCCGAGTGAGCCGGAGGCGACGGTTTCGATCCACGCCCCCGTGAAGGAGGCGACGCGACGCCGATGCCGCATGGCT
This sequence comes from Rubritepida sp., assembly GCA_022843345.1. Classification (GTDB taxonomy): domain Bacteria; phylum Pseudomonadota; class Alphaproteobacteria; order Acetobacterales; family Acetobacteraceae; genus Roseococcus. Next base: position 3,629 of record JALHNW010000007.1, read on the forward strand.
GCCCCCGCTGGGTTTCGATCCACGCCCCCGTGAAGGAGGCGACCTCGCGCCCCTGGTCGCTGTCCGTGTGCAGCGGGTTTCGATCCACGCCCCCGTGAAGGAGGCGACGCCCGTCGCCGTGGCGGGCAGGCTCGCCAGCAGGTTTCGATCCACGCCCCCGTGAAGGAGGCGACGCCCGCGCCCAGCGCCGGGAAGCCCATGGTCATGTTTCGATCCACGCCCCCGTGAAGGAGGCGACGCGGCTGGCAGTGGGTGGACCCGGCCAGCGAAGTGTTTCGATCCACGCCCCCGTGAAGGAGGCGACCCCCGAAGCGCGCCCCGTCCGCCAGCAGCGCCGAGTTTCGATCCACGCCCCCGTGAAGGAGGCGACTCCAGGCGAAGTAGATGGCCGGCAGCATCAACACGTTTCGATCCACGCCCCCGTGAAGGAGGCGACAAGGCCGCCTGGCAAAGCGAGCTGGCCGCCAAGTTTCGATCCACGCCCCCGTGAAGGAGGCGACGCGCACGCTGTGGCAGGTGACGGCGCCGGTTTCGGTTTCGATCCACGCCCCCGTGAAGGAGGCGACCTCAGCGTGTCCTCCAGCTTGGAGATGCTGTCCACGTTTCGATCCACGCCCCCGTGAAGGAGGCGACTTGCCCTTGGCTTCCGGCTCAGCATCAGGCGCGGGTTTCGATCCACGCCCCCGTGAAGGAGGCGACCACGCCAGCAAGGGGGTAAGGCTAACCCCGTCTGTTTCGATCCACGCCCCCGTGAAGGAGGCGACCGCCAGTGATGCTTGCGGCGGTTGCCACGTTTAGGTTTCGATCCACGCCCCCGTGAAGGAGGCGACGCGGCCGGCGGACAGGTCGTCGGCCTCCACGTGGTTTCGATCCACGCCCCCGTGAAGGAGGCGACCCGCCCGATCCGCGCCGGGCATGCCGCCCCACACGTTTCGATCCACGCCCCCGTGAAGGAGGCGACCGTCCAGGCTGCCCTGAAGCAGCAGCTCGCGCGTGTTTCGATCCACGCCCCCGTGAAGGAGGCGACACTGCGCGGCCACGGCATCGGCCAGCACGGCGCGGTTTCGATCCACGCCCCCGTGAAGGAGGCGACAGGTGGACATGGGCAACACGCTGCTGCTGCCGCCGTTTCGATCCACGCCCCCGTGAAGGAGGCGACAGATCGAGGATGCGGCCGAATACGCCGCCCGCGTGTTTCGATCCACGCCCCCGTGAAGGAGGCGACTCCAGGCCGACCTGGGCGAGCGGCCCTGCGAGGAGTTTCGATCCACGCCCCCGTGAAGGAGGCGACCATAGATTTGATGCGGGGTTTCGAGCGATTCAAGGTTTCGATCCACGCCCCCGTGAAGGAGGCGACCCCATCGGCCGTAGCCGAGGAAGCCCACCTGGAGGTTTCGATCCACGCCCCCGTGAAGGAGGCGACCCGGTTCAGGTCGGGGTTGAGCGTGAACAGCAGGTTTCGATCCACGCCCCCGTGAAGGAGGCGACGCGGGCTGGCGCCACGCTCGATGAGCAAATCACGGTTTCGATCCACGCCCCCGTGAAGGAGGCGACAGCCGTGGACGGTGGCGCACCTGTCGCGGGAGATGTTTCGATCCACGCCCCCGTGAAGGAGGCGACCAGAACGGCGCGCGGGAACGCCTCGATCTCCGAGTTTCGATCCACGCCCCCGTGAAGGAGGCGACCGTCGAGGCGCATTGCGGGCGCGTGTTCGCCCGCGTTTCGATCCACGCCCCCGTGAAGGAGGCGACCCGGCGCGGCGACTACGAGGCCGACATGGCGGAGTTTCGATCCACGCCCCCGTGAAGGAGGCGACGCCCTTGTCGCCCACCTCGGCGGCCAGGCGCAGGTTTCGATCCACGCCCCCGTGAAGGAGGCGACACGCGCCAGCAGATGATGAGGGGCGTCACTCCCGGTTTCGATCCACGCCCCCGTGAAGGAGGCGACGATGCGCGACGTGCTGCGCGCCTCCCACCACTTGTTTCGATCCACGCCCCCGTGAAGGAGGCGACGCCCGTGCTGCTGACCTGCACGCCCGCGCCGAAGTTTCGATCCACGCCCCCGTGAAGGAGGCGACGCGTCACCCGGTCGCCGTCGTCGCCCGGATCGTAGTTTCGATCCACGCCCCCGTGAAGGAGGCGACCATGTCGCCGGGCTGAAGGTCAGCCGCCGCCATGTTTCGATCCACGCCCCCGTGAAGGAGGCGACGTCGCATCGTGTCCGAGATCGGCCGGCGTGGTGACGTTTCGATCCACGCCCCCGTGAAGGAGGCGACTCTCCGCAAGCGTCATCGCCACCCCCCGAAATATGTTTCGATCCACGCCCCCGTGAAGGAGGCGACGGCCCGGCGGTAAACCATTGTGCATGATTTGGAAATCGGCTCGCGTCCGCGAACCCTTCCTTCAAGGCGGCAAGGCGCAGCAATTCCCGTTGATAAGCCAAGCATAAAGCTACGTTCTGCGTACTTCGGGGAAAGCCGCGAACCAACGAGTGATTCCTGTTCGCTCCAGACTCGCGCAGCGTCAGAAGACCAGCGGCCCCTCCAAATCCAGCGAAGAGCGGGCGCCCACGTGCTCAATCCTGCGCTTGCCATCAGCACCGAGCTTGTAAAAGCGCAGGCTATCAAGCGCGGGATCGATCTCCCCGATAAGCCGTGCGCGAAGCATCGCCCATTGCGCCGGGCTCACCTCGCATTCGAACACGGAGAACTGCACTCGTTGCCCGAAATCGAGGCAGGCGCGCGCGACCCGCCGGAGGCGGCGCCGTCCAGCTGGCATCTCGGTACTAACGTCATAGGTGACCAACATCAGCATCGCCGCGTCACCGCCATAGGAAGCCGGGGTACCCGTCCAGGTCGCCGCGCAGGTGCCGTGCCAGCAGCTGGGCCTGCAGGTGGGCCAAAAGCCCGAGCGGCGCTACCTCACCCAGGAAGGGGTGGCGCAGCTCTTCGCGCTTCCGCTCCTGCCAAGCCACCAGCACCGCGCGCCGGGCGTCTTCGGTCAGGCGCACCGCGCCCGCTTCCTCCAGCACGAAGTCGCCTGGCGAAAGCTGGCCGCGGTTCAGCAGGCTCAACGCCAGCCGGTCCGCCAGCACGGGGCGCAGCTCCTCCATCAGGTCGAGCGCCAAGCTGGCCCGGCCAGGCCGGTCGGCGTGCAAGAAGCCTACCTGCGGGTCCAGCCCATGTGCCTCCAGCGCCGAGCGGCAGTCATGCCCCAGCACGGCATAGAGAAAGGACAGCAGCGCGTTGATCCGGTCCATCGGCGGGCGGCGGCTGCGGCCAGTGAAGCGAAACGCCTCCCCCCGCGCCCGGATGAGGTGATCGAAGACGGCGAAATACTGCGACGCTGCTTCGCCCTCCAGGCCGCGGAGGTCGTCCACGGAAGCCATTACCAGCGTCCGCCGCGCGATCATGCCGAGCCGGTGCTGCGCGCCCTCCACTTCCTCGCGCGCCGCGACGTCCATCCCTGCCCCGTGGTCGCGCAGCGCCCGTTGCAGCACGGTACGCTGGTTGGCGGCCTTGGCGGCGACGATCCCACGCACGATCGGCACGGCCCGCGCCGGGTCGTCGGCCGCGCGGTGCTGGATCCGGCGCAGCAGCACGTTGCCGCTGCGCTTGCCTTCCAGCCGTGCAAGGAAGCGGCCATTCGGATCCAGGAAAGACAGGGCGATGCCCGCTTCGGCACAAGCTGCCATCAGCGCGGGCGATGCGCCGGGGCGACCGAATCCCACCACGCCTTCCAGCATGTGCAGCGGCACCCGGCCCTGCTCGGCACCGGCTGCCTCCACGACCAGGTTGGCGCCGTCCTTGCGCAGCCAGGCGTCGTCGCGCGTCACGTAGATTGTGTTCAGCATCCGGCGCATGTTCAGCCTTCCTTCCGCAACTGCGCGGCCAGCCAAGCGGCGACGCGCGGCGGCTTCTCCATCCGGTCCGGCTGGCAGAGATCCTGCAAGGAACAGCGTCGGCAGCCGGGCATGGGCCGCGGCGGCGGCGTGTGCCCCGCCAGGATGTTCGCCCGCGCCTCCGCCGCCACCTGCGCGGTCAGCGCACGCAACGTGTCGTCGAAGCGCACCGCCACGCGCCGCCGCGTCTCGCCATAGAACAGCGCGCCTTCGGCGATGGCGGCGCCCGTCATCTCCTCCAGGCAGATCGCCTGGGCGCAGAGCTGCACCTCATCCGCGCGGTGGGATTTCGGAGTCCCGCGCTTGTACTCCACCGGGAAAGGCTCGGGCCGGAACTCGACCACGTCGGCCTTGCCGGAGACGCCGAGCGCCAGGGAGCGCAGCAGCACCCCGCGGGCGATCCGCACCCCCGGCCGCCGCTCGCCGCGCGCGGCATCCACCTTGGCATGCAGCAGGCGGCCCTCGGCGGTGGCGCCGTCCTCCGCCCACAAGCCCTCGACGTGGATCAACGCGCATTGCCGCGGGCAGAACATGTGGTGCTGCAAGGCGGAGAGCGGCACCAGCGCCTCCTCCGCCGCACGCGGCAGGTCCATGGCTCAGCGCTCGATCACCTCGATGCCCTCGGGCAGCCCCTCGTGGTCCACCGTGATGGCGTAGCTGTCGAAACCCCGTGCCACCGGCCAGTTGCCGGTGCTGGCGCTGCCGGGCTCGCGCCGTTCGCCCTCATGCACGCGCCACGCCTTGACGCGGGAAAACAGGTCCTGTGCGCGGGCGTTGCCAAGCGCGCCGGCATGGCGGAACACCACCAGCTTGCGCGTCGCCATCTCGCCCCTCGCGGCAGAGCGGTCATGCTCGAACATGCTCTCCAGCGCTTCCATTAGCAGCGCCATGTCAGCCTCGGAGAAACCGGTGCCCTTGGCGGCGTCGGAGGCGAGCGGCGCCGAGACGAAGCCGTGTGCGCGGTACAGCCCGTAGGGAATGATGTGCTTGCGGCCCATGGTGCGGCCACCCTTCTCGTCGTGGTCCTTCTCCGTAGTGGCGGCCAGCCGGGTGATCGAAATTTCCAGCGGCATGACCGGCTCGACCGAGGTGGCGAAGGTGAGCTGTACGGGACCGCGCACCTGGCCGGCATTCACGCCGGTGCTCATCACGGCGCCGAAGGCGCGGATGTCCCAGAAGTTGGCGCACATCCAGCGCGTCACGTCGCGCGCCTTGGCCTGGTCCTTCGGCAGCGCCTTCAGCGCGTCCTTGCCGGTGTCCTCCGGCGTTACCGCCTTGCGCGCGCGGGCGTGCTCGACGTTCAGCGTCGCGCCGTCGCGCATGTAGATCTCGTGGCCCGGCGCGTCCGGCCGCGCCAGTGCCACGTAGTTGCGGATCTTGCGCTTGAGCGCGACGTCGGAGACGAGGCCGTGGTTGGTCTCGGGGTCCAGGCGCGGCAGGTTGCCAGCGTCGGGATCGCCGTTCGGGTTGCCGTTGCGCACGTCGAAGAACAGCACGAAGTCGTGCCGGCGGGTCAGGGCCGGGCTGTCAGTCATGGGTGTCGTCTCCCTCGGGAAGCGTCTCGGCATCCGCCTGCTCGGCGATGGTCTTCTCGCCCACCCGCGCCTTGCGCTGGTGGTAGTAGCCCACGGCGAAGCGCCCCTGCTCGGTCAGCGGCAGGGAGCGCGGCCAGTCGGGCGAAAGGACGCCGATGATCTCGTCCATCTCGCGCTCCACCCAGCCGCCCTTGCCCTCCTTGCGCAGCTTGGCCAGGTGGTTCTGCATGCCGCGGATCAGCAGCGGGAAGACCGTGGCCGGCGTGGCGGAGGCCGCGCCGAAGTAGCGGTCGCGCACCGGCGCGTTGAGCTTGCCCAGCGCCATGCGCTGCGCGATCTCGATCATCGCGAAGAGGCGGCCGAGCTGGTAGGCCGCGTTGTTGTAGTCCCGGTCCAGTGCCACGGGCACGTCCTCCTTCTTCAGCAGGCGGTGTTCGCGCGCCAGCACGGCGCGGATGGCGGCGGCATGCCAGCCGGTATCGGGGTCGGCGCCGGCGCGCAGCCGCATCAGCGCGGCGGCGAGCAGCGTGCGCGGATAGGGCGTGCCGGCCAGGATGGCGCGCAGCACCTCGCCGGCGAGCTGCGGCAGGATGTCTTTTGACTCGCTCTCATGACCGGCTTCATCTTGCTTGGCCGGCTTTTTCCGACGTGTAGAAATCCTTGACAGGAGGCGTTGCACGGAGGGGCCGGCGGCGCCCCACAGGAAGGGCTCGGGCAAGATGCGCAGGTCGGCATTGTGCTCGGCTAGGCGCCGCGCGAAGCCCTCGAAGCGCCCTTCCTCCCAGATGCGCACGGACAGCCGCCCGGCATTGGGCGCGAGACCGAGCACGAAAAAGCGCGTGCCAGGGTCCAGCCGTGGGTCCAGCTCCTGAACCGGGCGGCCAGCGGCCAGCTTGGCCAGCGCGTCGGACAGGCGCTTGGTCGCCGGTGCGTCCTCCGCGAGCTTGGCGGGGTCGGTAGTAGATGCGTGCGCCTCGAAGAAGGCCGCCATCAGCTCCTCGGCGGCCTGGGCGGCCGGTTCCTCCTCCGCATCGGCGGCATCGGCCCAGAAGACCAGCGTGGTGTCGCCGACCGGGCGCGGCAGGCAGTTGGCGCTGCCGCGGTCCAGCATACGGCTGAGCGCCGCGCCGTAGCGGAAGGCCGCGCTCTCGGAGGTGGGGGCGTTGGCACCTTGCTCCTGCCCGTATGATTGAAACGCAGGCTTATCGAATGAAACAATCAAGGCACCTGACGACTGAGCATCTTTGTTGCCGATCTTGAACTTCGGATGCAGTCGTGTGATCGGCGCTTCCTCGCCGGTTACTAAGCAGAAACCGGCGGGCACGTCCGTCGCGGCTGCACCGGTTACCAAGGCACGGGCCGCCGGGCGCTCATGTAGGAAGCCCTGCTCGCCATCCAGCCGAAACACGACGTTGGCGTCCAGCATCTCCGCGGCGTGGTCCAGCGCGTCATAGCGCGCGGGATCCCAGGCTTCGAGGAAGCGAAGCAGGGCCAGCAGCCCCTCATCGTTCGTGCCAGTCAGCTTGGTGACGTGGTCGAGGCGAAATGCCTCATGTTGCCTGATAGGCGGCTTTTCATCGCCTGTCCTCCCAAGCGCATAGGCAGTCTTGTCCCACAAAAAATTCGGTTTGATGTTTACCGTTCGATTTCCCCCATCCGGTACCGCCAGCATCCGCGGTTCCAGCTTCTTGCCGCGCGGCACGCGCAGGTCCATCACGCCGCACGGCTCGCCTTCCGGCGACAGCGTCAGGCAGAAAGAAATCTTCGCCCGCGTCCAGCCCGGCATCTCCGCTTCGCCACGATCGGCCATGCGGGCGTAGTAGCGGGTCAGCGCCTCTAGCGGGCTCACGCGGCGGTGCCCTCGGCCGCGCAGGCCGCCACGTCCAGCACGCCGTCGCGCAGCCGGGCCCGGAAGAAGCGCGAGGTGCCGCCATGTGCGTAATCCACGTCCAGCAGCATCCAGCCCAGGTCACGGTCGCGCTGGTCGGGCGGCAGGGCGCTGGCGGGCAGCGGCGCGCCCTCGGGCAGCAGGTCGAACTCGGCGGCGCATTCGCGGGTGCCGAGGCAGGGACGGTGGAAGCATTGCCCGGCGGCGGCGCGGCGGTTGAACATGCTGGCGTGCTTAGCCGGGCCGTCCTCGGCGCCGGCCCGCTCCGTCATCTCGAAATGCGCCTCGATGAGGTAGGCCACGTCCACCAGCAGGGTGGCGGCGCGCTGCTGCCGCTCCTCCTCCACCACCAGGCCCAACCCGGTGGTGCTGCCGGCCTTCATGGCCTTGAGCGCATTGGCCGTGCTGGCCTTGGCGCCGACCTCGTTGCGGCGAAAGGAGGTGAAGCGGATGGGACGCAGCACGTGGATGCGGTCCACCACCCAGCGGATCGCCGGCTTCCAGTGGATGGCCTCCAGCACGCCACGCGCGGCGGTGGGCGTCATCACGTCATAGGAAACGCGCTCGACCTTCATCTCCGGGCGGGAGAAGCAGGCGCGGTCGCCCCAGACGTGCAGGCGGATGCCGTAGCTCATGGATTGGCCTTGCCGCAGTTTGCATGGCGACGGGGGCCAGTCTGCCGATTTTGCCGAAGCACCCGCCGAGTCCCCCATGAATAGCTTGACATCTTGTGCACCATCCTCCGCTTCTTCCAAGGGAGGAAGCTGTGACGTGGGTCACAACGTCAAAAGACCGTGGCACTCGCATCCATGAGCCCCAGCCCATCCAGGTCCAGGCCGCACACGCCATCATACAGCGCGCGATTCTCCAGCCGCAGCAGCCCATCGCCCAGCGCGTCATGCACCGGCGCCAGCGCCCCCTGGGCAAGCCACGCCGCACGCAGCCGGCGCGGCATCGAGACGACATAGGGCTGCAACCGGCGGAGCCACGCACCCGCCGGCTTGTCCATCGCGGCGAGCGCCGCGAGCGCCTCCTCCGCCTGGGCGTCGAAGGGGATCACCACGGGCCGCATCGCGTCCTCGATGAAGCGGAAGGCCTCCGCGATGCTGCGGAACGGAAACTCCATTCCCTTGGCACGCGCGCGGATCGCCGCCAGCACACCGCGCCCACCATCCACCTCCAGCGCGTCCAGCGCCTCAGCGCCGCGGTTCCAGTAGAGGGTGCCGAAATAGTCGCGCACCGCCTCTAGCCCCAGCGGGTCGGCGTGGCGAGGCAGCACGTCTCTTGCCACATCCCAGGCGGTGCGCAGCTCCGGCGCGGCACGGCAGGCTGGGTCCGCCGGCTCGAACACGACGACGCGGCCCTGGGCGATCTCCGCGTTCCGGTTGCAGCGCCCGGCCGCCTGGGCGATGGAATCCAGGCCCGCTGCCGCGCGCCACACCTCGGGCAGCGAGATGTCCACGCCCGCCTCGAGCACGCTGGTCGAGCAGATGCGCGCCGGCTCGCCGCTGTCCAGTCGCTGGCGCGCCGCGGCCAATACGGAACTGCGGTGCCTGGCGCACATCAGCGTGCTCAGGTGCACCGCGCCGGGCAGGTGGCGCACCGCGTCGAACAGGGCGCGCGCATGGCGGCGCGTGTTCACGATGCACAGCATCTGCGCCTGCTCCGCGAAGCGCGCGACGATCACCGCATCCTCCACTGGCAGCGGCAGGCGCTCCACCGCCACCCGCTTCAGCGCGGCGTAGAGGCGCGGTGGGTCCGGAGCCAGCTCGCGTTCCGGCCCGATGTCCAGTCCGCCCTCGAACCCGTCCTGCTTGCGCAGTGCCGGCTGGGTGGCCGTACACAGCACCACCGAGGCGCCATGGTTCAGCGCTAGCTCCTCTAGTGCCGCCAGGCAGGGGCGCAGGAGGCCCAGCGGCATCATCTGGGCTTCGTCCACCACGATCACCGCGCCGGCCAGGTTATGCAGCTTGCGGCAGCGCGAGGTCCTGGCGGCGAAGAGGCTTTCGAAGAACTGCACGGCGGTCGTCACCACCACCGGCGCGTCCCAATTCTCCGCCGCGCGGCGCAGCTTGTCGCGGGCGTCACGCGTCTCGGGTTCCGGCCGTTCCCAATCGAAGGAGGCGTGGTGCTCCAGCACGTCGTCCTCCGTCTCCAGCGCCTTGCGGTAAACGGCGGCGGTCTGCTCGATGATGGAGGTGAAAGGGATCACCACCACCACGCGGCGCAGGCCGTGCCGCGCGGCGTGCTCAAGCGCGAAGGACAGCGACGCGAGGGTCTTGCCGCCGCCCGTCGGCACGGTGAGGGTGAAGAGTCCCGGCGCAAGCGCCGCCTTGCCGACAGCGTGGCACAGCACCTCCGCCCGCAGCGCCGCGACGGGGCCGGCCGATGCCGAGGCGAGCGCAACCATGTGCGTGCGCAAGCGCGCGTTCAACGTGGCAATGGAGGCATGGCCGCCGCGCGCCGTCGGCGCACCCCGCGCCTCGCCGTGGAACGCCTCCGTGGCGAGGAAATCTGCGTCCACCAGGGAAGAGAAAAGCATGCGGATAAGGAAGGCCTGACTGAAGCCCGGGTGCTGGCCGCTTCGCATCGGCCGCTTCGGCGCCAATTCCGTGAGTGCTGGAAGTGCTCCGGACGCCTCCTCCCAGCCCGTGTATCGTGGGATGCGTGCCGGGGCCTTCTCCAACGCCTCGAACAGCGGCGCTCCATCGGCCAGGCCCGCGTGATGTGCCGCGATGACATGGGCCAGGATGCGACCCAGCACCGGCCCGAAAATCCGGACGGCTTCCACCGCGCCGGCCGAGGAATGGTTCGGTCCTTTCCGCCCTCCCTCCGGCGGACTGGCGATGTAGTCCTGGAACTCCGGCGAGCACTTGCCGATGTCGTGCAGCAGCCCGGCCAGCAGCGCCATGCTTTCCCACCCGAAGGCACCGGCATTGGCGGCCGCCCGGGCGCCCGTACGGGCCAAGTGCAGGGGCAGCGGCTCCCACTCGCTAGTCGGCCGGCCGTAGATCGAGTGCGCGAACAACTGTGCCATCTGCCCTTGCCCCGTCTGTAGTCTCGGGCTGTCGTGCCAGGGGTGAAAGCCGGCGGTAAAGCCCTGACCAAGACGGTAGGAGGAGGCACGACCGCTTTTGTCGTAACACGACAAGTTCCTGTCGGAGCATGTCCGTCTCGACGAACCCTAGACGCGCCGTATCAAAGCTTGATCTGCGCCCCCTTCGCGTTCTGGCGCGCGATTTCCGTTGACGCAGAGGGCGTCTTGCCCATCCGCTTCGGCTCCCGGTCCTTTCGGGTGGTGCCGGGCCGCTCTGCCCGCGCCTCCGTTCGCAGCATCGTTACCAATCCGCTGAGATCGACCATGTTGCTGGTCTGCCCCTTTCCTTTCTGGCTCTGCTTCCGGCGCACGAGGAAACCGCGCCTCTCCAAATCCTGCATGGCCCGCTGGACCGTGCGTTGGGAGGTGCCCATCCGGCGGGCGAGAGTTTGGTTGCTGGGGAACGGCCACCGGCCCGGGTCGAACCAGTGGTCGATGAGATGCATCAGCACGTTCACCTGCAAGGGGGTGAGCCCGAACTTGGCCTGCCGCTGCAGCAGGTAGGTGGGCAGGGCAACGAAGCCGCCCCCCATCACTTCTGCGCCCCACTTGGCGTCCAAGGGTGAAATCTCCGAAGAGTGCGTCATCGCCTGCCTCGCTGGTTCGTCCTTCAGGACGCTGGTGCGCGTTCGGCGAATCCTGCAAGCCCCCTGTCACGCCCGTCGTGGGCTGGAGCGACAGCGGCGACATCCCCCCGGGTGACACTCCTGTCGTCCGAAATAGCATGCTTTTGAAGCAGGCACACTGCGAAGCAGCGGCGTTGGCCGCAGCATGAGGCTGCCTCGCTCGAAGCCACCAAAGGCAAGGCTGGCAAGCGTGTGCAGCAGCATTGAAGAACGTCTCCACGCAAAAAGCCCCCACCCGCCGTGATGGCAGGTGGGGGCTTTCCGATTGTATGGCTGGTGACGTGCTACTCCGTGCGGGTGCTGCTGGAGGCGCTGCTGGTGCCGCGCAGGCTGCGCCCGACGAGGAACAGCCCCTTTAGGTTGTCCTTCAGGCGCTCACCGGCAATGGCATGCGCCTCGCCGATGCCCAGGCTGGCCTGGAGCAGGAACTCGTTCATCGCCTCCAGTGTGTCGATCACCTCCGGCATGCGAAGGTCGGGCGCACCCCGCAAGCGCGAGAGCTCCGCCTGTTGCATGCGCACCACCAGCTCGAGCCGCCGCAAGGCGGCCGAGAAGGTGAGGTGGTCGGAGATGTGGTCGAGGGTGCCGGCACGCGCGTGCGCGCCGGCGGCCATGCAGCCGTCGGTCATTGGTAGTCTCCATGCTGTTGGGGGATGTCAGCCAGGACTGGCTGACGTAAGTATTATACAGTAAATACCGAGGAAACGCAAATAATTCGGCGACTTATGCTTTCGATACTACCGAGTTACTGAAAAGTACCGATCTCGCTTGGTTGTTCAGCGTCATCCCGGCCCGCTGTGCACCATCGGGCCCAGCGCTCCATCATCGCCCGTCGCTCTTCCAGCAGGTCGCTGCGCGCATAGGCCGCCCGCACGCGGTCCTTGTCCACGTGCGCCAGCGCGATCTCGCCCAGGTGGTCCTGCACGCCCCTGGCCCGCGTCCATTCCCGAAAGCTCGACCGAAAGCCGTGCGGCACCACGACCGCGCCTTCCGTGTCGCGCCACCTCGGCAGCTCCTCCTCTGCCAGCCCGTCGGTCGCCATGCCTCGCACCAGGGCGCTCAGCGCCATGTCGGACAATGGCCGCCCCGGCCGTGCTCCGGAAAACACCCGCCCTGCCGCATCCCGGGGCAAAGCGGCCTGTCCCTGGAGGACTTCCAACGCCTCAGGCGACAGGGGCACCCGGTGGGTGCGACGGGCCTTCATGCGCTCGGCCGGCACCGTCCACACCGCCCGTGCCACATCCACCTCCGCCCAACGCATCTCGCGCACCTCGCCTGATCGTGCAGCGGTGAGGATGAGCAAGCGCAGCGCCTGCGCGGAGGTGCCGTCGCGCCTCATCAGCGCCGTCCAGAACGCGGGCATCTCCGTCCAGGGCAGCGAGGGATGGTGGCGCGGCCGCACGAGCTGGCGCGGCGAGGGCAGCAGCTCGGCCAGATGGCCGCGCCAGCGCGCCGGGTTCTCGCCCGCCCGCCAGCCCCGAGCGCGGGCGAAGTCCAGCACGGCCTCGATGCGCTCGCGCAGCCGACGCGCCGTCTCGGGCACCCGGGTCCAGACCGGCTGCAGGGCGGCGAGCACCGAGGCCGTGTCCACCTCGCCCACGGGCCAAGTGCCGAAGGTCGGAAAGGCGTACAGTTCCAGGGTGCGGGCCCATTGCCTGGCGTGCTTGGCGTTGCGCCAGGCGGGCCCCTTGGAGGCCATCAGCGCCTCGGCCGCCGCCCGGAAGGAACGTGCAGGGTCCGCCGCCTCGCGCGCCGCCTGGCGGCCGCGCTGGCGCTCCAGGGTGGGGTCCACGCCCTTGCTCACCAGCACGCGGGCCTCGCGCGCCAGGTCGCGGGCTTCGGCGAGCCCTACCTCCGGGTAGCCGCCCAGGCCGAGGTCGCGCTGGCGGCCATGCAGGCGGAAGCGCAGCACCCAGGCGGCCTGCCCGGCGGGGCGGACGTGCAGGTGCAGGCCTTCGCCATCGGTGTGGCGCCCGGGCTGGTGCGCGCCGGGCTTGGTCAGGGAGGCGAGTGAGCGGGCGGAAAGCTGGCCGGGCATGGGCGCGAGTGTTCCAACACACTCGGACGCGCGCAAGTCCCAACACGTGACCCAACATGGCGAGCTGGATCGGGATGGACGGTGGTGGACGCCAGCAACGCCAAGACCGAAAAAATTCGCAGTACACTAGCTTTTCCAGCGTCCAGGCTGTACCGTCCCGTTCCACCGCCTTCCGCGATGAGCAGACACCCTGTCCGCCAGTTCCCATACGAGCCGTGCTCTCCGCCTGACCGAGGGCCGCGCTGGGTGGCAGGTTTCCTGGGGTTTTTGGGGCAGACCTGTTGACTGGCAGGACGCGGAGAAGCCCGAAAGTCGCTCTCCGGAGGCCAATTCTCTCCGGACCTGCTGACTTGGGCGTTTCAGTACGGAACTCAAAA
>JALHNW010000008.1 GCA_022843345.1 Rubritepida sp.
GGCCAGGGCGGCGGCGGCCTCCTCCTCCCACGCGGCGGGGATCGCGACGGGGCGCGGGGGCGCGTCGGGGTCCGCGCCGATGCGGTGGCGCCGCAGCGCCACGCCTTCCCACAGGGTTCCGTCGTATCGGGCCATGGGGGGAGGATAACACGCCGGACGCGCATCGGAAGCCGCATGATGTGGGGGAAACGCGCCGCGGCCACAGCATCTTGTGGATAACCGCCGCACTTCCGGGTGCGCCCGCGGCGTGGCATAGAAGGGGCATGTCCGCGCTCGAACTCCTGTCCGCCCGCCTCTTCAGCCGCAAGGTCGGGGTGGATTCCTTCGGCAACGCGTATTTCGAGAGCCGGCGCGCCGTGCCCGTGTACAACCGCACCCGGCGCTTCGTGGTGCTGGCCAAGGGGATGGACAGCACCGCCGTGCCGCCCGAGTGGCATGCCTGGCTGCACCACACCACCGCCGCGCCGCTGGAGCGCCCGGCCTATCCCTGGCTGGCCGGGCACCAGCCCAACCGCACCGGCACCGCGCTGGCCTGGCGCCCCAAGGGGCACGACTACGCGGGCGGCCAGCGCCGGCCGACGGGGGGCGACTACGAGGCCTGGACGCCCGGCACGTGAAGGGCCGCTCGCTGGCGGAGGTCCTGACCGGGCTGGTCGTGCTGGTCGTCGCCGCCGGCTTCCTGGGCTATGCGGCGCTGGTCGGCGGCAAGACCGCGGGCGGCGGGGGGATGGAGCTGTCCGCCCGCTTCGACAAGATCGACGGCCTGCCGAGCGGGGCCGACGTGCGGATCGCCGGGGTGAGGGTCGGCTCGGTCACCGGCACGCGGATCAACCCGGAAACCTTCCAGGCCGAGGTGACGTTCCGCGTCGGCAGCAACATCCGGCTGCCGGCGGACAGCTCCGCCGAGATCACCTCGGAGGGGCTGCTGGGTGGCAAGTACGTGTCCATCGTGCCGGGCGGGAGCGACCGCATCCTGGCGGCCGGCGGGCGGATCACCGAGACGCAGGGCAGCGTGTCGCTGGAGGCGCTGCTGGGGCGGTTCATCTTCTCCGTCACGCAGATGAACAGCGGGGCGCAGCCTGCCGGCGAGGCGGCGCGGCCGCAGTGAGCGCGCCCGCGCGCTGGCCGGGCAAGGATGGCGAGCCCGTCTCCTGCGCCGAGAAGCTGAAGGTGCTGGCCGAGAACCACGAGGAGCTGGCGCAGGTGATGCGGGACGCCTTCGAGGATGCGCTGCTGATGGGCGTGGACGAGGCGGCGATGCGCGCCATCCTGCACGCGCTGGTGGACGGGCTGCGCGCGCCGTGAGGGGCTGGGTGCTGACCCTGCTGGCCGTGTGCGCCGCCACGCCCGCCGCGGCGCAGGGGTGGGAGCCGCGGCGCGTGGCCAACATCCAGGCGCTGGACAAGGTGAACGCGCGCGTCACCGTGCTGCAGGCGCGGGTGGGCGAGCCGGCGCGCTTCGGCACGCTGAGCATCCTGGTGCGGTCATGCCAGGGCCGGCCGGCGGACGAGGTGCCCGATTCGGCGGCCTGGATGGAGATCACCGACAGCCGGGCGCCCGCCGGGGCGCCGCCCGCCTTCCAGGGGTGGATGTTCGCGGAGAACCCGGCGCTGAACATGCTGGAGCATCCGGTGTACGACATCCGGGTGCTGAGCTGCCGCTGACGCGGCAGCCCAGCACCCGGATGTCTTTTTTCATGCCCTCACCGCGACCCGGCGGAGCCGGGCCGCTACGCCGGGCGCGGCCATCCGGCCGCTTGGCTTCGGCCCCCTGAAGGGGGCCGGCGCGCGCGGTGCGCGCGCATTCCGCGTGGGCGGTTCTTGATCCGTGAGGTGGCGCTTGCGGGCCGGCGCTCGGCTGTGGCGTTGGAGCGTCTTGCCGGTGATGGTGCGCGGGCGGGCCGGCGCTCGGCTGCGCCTCCGGGGTCGGGCCTTGGTCATGACAGGACCCGCTCTTTGGCCGGCCCTGCGGGCCTGCGCCCCGGCGCACCCAGCACCCTGCGGTCGCGCCAGGGCTTCGCCCTGGCGCGGAGACGGTCGTGCAGGATGAGCGAGGCCCGGCGCGCGCGAAGCCGCGTGGCCGCCCCCAAGGCGAATCCCGCAGCCCCCACCCGCGCACCTTCCACCCGGGGTCCCCGCGGAGGTTCTCGCCCGCCGCGCAGCGACGGGCGAAAACTTCCGTGGGGTCAGAAAGAGACTTTCTGGTTCTCGCCCCCCGCCGGCCGCTCGCCGGTGGCCAGCGCCTTGACGTAGCCGTAGGCGTGGAGCGCGGTGCTGGACGGGCTGTCCCAGTATTCCGCGCCGGTGATGGTGACGGCGATGAGTTCCAGCTCCGGGTCCTCAGCGCCCTTGGGGAACCAGACGCGGGCGCCCTCGCTCCACAGCGCCTTGGCCTTGGCGGGGTCCTTCATCACGCGCGCCTTGCCCTTGGCCGAGACGTAGTCCTGCGTCGAGGGGTTGGAGGCGGCCAGCAGCACGTCGGAATCCTGGGCGATCTGCATGGCCTTGGGCGTGCCGGAGACGTGGAAGAACCACACCGTGTCGCCCTCGATCGCCTGGTGGGCCATGGGGCGGGACTGCATGGTGCCGTCGGGCGCCTGGGTCACCAGCATCACCGTGCCGATGGAACCCAGCATCTCGCGCACCTTGATGCGGGCTTCGTCGTCGTTCGCGGCCTGGGCCATGTCATGCTCCTCCTTGCGGGCGTGTCAGGGCTGGAACGGCCCTGGGCTTGCGGGGTTGCCGCCATCCGTCGCATCGTCCGGCCCCGAAATCGGAGGGACCGCCCCATGCTCGACACGCCGCACCCCACGCCTGCCGCCCCCACGCTGGACCAGGGGGCGCTGGCGACCGCGCTGTCCGGGCGGCACTTCATCGGCGGGCGCTACGTCCCCGCGCGCTCGGGCAAGAGCTTCGCGGTGGTGAACCCGGCCACGGGCATCGAGGTGGCGCGCGCGGCCGAGGGCGATGCCGCGGACGTGGACGCCGCGGTGGCCGATGCCGCGCGCGCGCAGAAGGAATGGGCCAGGGTGCCGGCGCGCAAGCGGGGCGCGCTGGTGCACCAGTGCGCGGCCCTGCTGAAGGAGCACCAGGAGGAGCTGGCGCGCCTGATCGCGCTGGAGACGGGCAAGGCGCTGCGGACGGAAAGCCGCGTCGAGGCCGGCGTGGTGGCCGACGTGCTGGAGTTCTTCGGCGGGCTGGGCAGCGAGCTGAAGGGCGAGAGCGTGCCCTTCGCGCCCAACGTGCTGAGCGTGACGCTGCGCGAGCCGCTGGGCGTGGTGGGCGCCATCATCCCGTGGAACGTGCCGATGCTGCTGATGGCGCTGAAGATCGCGCCCGCGCTGGTGGCCGGCAACACGGTGGTGGTGAAGAGCGCCGAGGAGGCGCCGCTGGCGGTGCTGCGCATCTGCGAGCTGATGAACCGCGTGCTGCCGCCCGGCTGCTTCAACATGCTGAGCGGCTTCGGCCCCGAATGCGGCGCGCCGCTGGTGGCGCACCCGCTGGTGCGCAAGGTGACGTTCACCGGCAGCGTCGAGACGGGCAAGATCGTCGCCAAGGCGGCGGCCGAGAAGCTGGTGCCGGTGACGCTGGAGCTGGGCGGCAAGTCGCCCATGATCGTCTTCGCGGATTGCGACTTCGCCAAGACCGTGAGCGGCGCGCTGACCTCCATGCGCTTCACGCGGCAGGGGCAGAGCTGCACGGCGGCCAGCCGCATCTACGTGGAGCGGCCGATCTTCGACGCCTTCGTGGCCGAGATGGAGAAGGCCGTGAACGCCATGGTGATGGGCGACCCGCTGGACGAGGCGACGGACATCGGCACCATCATCAGCGAGGGGCAGTTCGAGAAGGTCCAGGGCTTCATCGAGGAGGGCAAGCGCACGCCGGGTGCGGTGGCGCACGAGTGCAGCGCGATGCCGACGGACCCTGCGCTGAAGAAGGGGCTGTTCCTGCGCCCCGTGATCTTCACCGGGCTGGACGGCTCCTCGCGGCTGGTGCGCGAGGAGATCTTCGGCCCCGTCACCGTCATCCAGCCCTTCGACGACGCCGAGGCGGTGCTGGCCGAGGCGAACGACAGCGAATACGGGCTGGCGGCGAGCCTGTGGACCAACAACCTGAAGGTGGGCCTGGACCTGGCGCACCGGCTGGAGGCGGGGCTGGTGCAGATCAACCAGAACCTCGTCGTGCAGGCCAACCTGTCCTACGGGGGCGTGAAGTCCTCGGGGCTGGGCAAGGAAGCGAGCCTGGAGGCGATGCTGGAGCACTTCACCCACAAGAAGACCATCATGGTGAACATGGGATGAGGCGGCGGGCGGCCCTGCCGGAAGCTGCCTTCCAGCCCGGCACGGCCGCCCTGCCCGCCAATGTCCGGACCCTGCCGGCCGCCCCGCTACAGCGAGCGCGAGGGGCGGATCGGCTCGCCCGACAGGAAGCGGGCGTGGCGGAAGGGGTGCGGGTCCACCAGGGGCCGCGCGCCGGTGGCGAGGTCGGCCGCCAGGGCGCCGGCGGCGGGGCCGATGCCGAAGCCGTGGCCGCTGAAGCCCGTGGCCAGCACCAGGCCGGGCAGCCCTTCGCAGGGGGAGATGACGGGCACCGCGTCGGGCGTGGTGTCTATCGCGCCGCCCCAGGCCTCCGCCACCTCGATGCGCTGGCCTGGATAGGCGGCGCGGAGCGCGGACAGGGCGCGGTCCACCAGCGCGGGGTCGGGCGCGGGGTCGCGCACGCGCTCCGCCTCGAAGGGGGTGGGCGCGTCCATGGCCCAGTCGGCGCGGTGGCGGATGCCGTCCAGGAAGCGGCGGCCCAGGCGGAAGCGCAGCTTTTCCCGGCGCTTGCGGTACATGGGCCAGAAGGCGCGGGCGTCGAGCAGGGTGTCGGGCGTCAGCTCCAGCGTGCCGACGCCGGCGAGCGCCACGGTGTAGCCGCCATCCAGCCGCCGGCGCGTGCAGTAGGCGATGGTGGAGAGGTTGCCCTCGGTGATCTCGGGGCCAGGCTGCGTGCGGAAGGCGGTGGCGTTCACCACGGCGGCCGGGAGCTTCACGCCGTGGCGCTTGAGGAACAGCGCCGACCAGGCGCCGCCGCACAGGATCACCGCGTCGGTGCGGATGCGGCCCTTCTCCGTCACCACGGCGCTGACGCGGCCGGCGGTGGTTTCCAGCCCGCGCGCGGCGCAGCCCTGGTGGATCGTCACGTTGCCCAGGCGTCGGGCGCCCTGCGCGATGGCGGGCGCGGCCATGGAGGGCTCGGCGCGGCCGTCGGTGGGGGTGTGCAGGCCGCCGATGAAGGGCTCGGCGTTGCCGGGCAGCATCGCGCGCACCTCGGCGGCGGACAGGATGCGGGTGTGCTGCTGCATGCCTGCCGCCTCGTCGGCCCAGGCTTCCCAGGCGGCCAGCTGGGCGGGGTCCCTGGTCGCGCGGATGATGCCGGTGCGGCGGAAGCCCGCCTCGCCGCCGATCGCCTCGTCCATGCCGCCCCACAGGCGCAGCGCCGCCTGGGCCAGCGGGATCTCATCCGGGTCGCGCCCCTGCACGCGGCACCAGCCCCAGTTGCGGGAGGATTGCTCGGCGCCCACGTGCCCCTTCTCGACCAGCGCGACGGAGCGGCCCTGGCGGGCCAGGTGCAGGGCCGCGCAGACCCCGATGATGCCGGCGCCGATGATGACGATTTCCGCCGCCTCGGGCAGGCGCTCGTCGTTGGGGATGCGGTCAACCGGGGGGGACATGGGGGGCTCCTGGGGCGGGCGTCGTCTGGGTCAGGGCGCGTCGCCGCCGGCCAGCCAGGCGGCGCCGCGGGCGTACAGCGCCTCCACCTCCGGCCCCGTCAGCCCCGGCATGTCGCGCTTCACCGCGTAGCCGATCCCCGTCTGGAGGTAGGCGAGGTGGCGGTAGCCAGCGGGGAAGGAGGCCAGGAGGGCGGCGTCCAGCGGCACGGGTGTGCCGGGCACCAGCGGGTCCATGCGGTCCTTCTCGTAGATCGGCTGGCGGTGGCGGATGGTCCAGCGTCCCTCGTGGCGCTGCACGAAGTCGAAGAAGCGGCCGGTGCAGGTGACGTCCACGGGGATGCCATGCACCTCGGCGCGCTGGCTGATGGTCATCTTGGTCTGCGCGATGGCGCGGTCGCCCGCGATGTCGGCGGAATGGCCGCCCAGGAAGTGCAGGATGGAGACGCCCCTGGCCCAGCCGGCCTGGGAGGCGGCGATGAACTCGGCCGCGGTGCCCTGCGTCCAGGTGGCGTTCATCACGCCCTGGGGGTGCCAGCAAGTCGCGAAGCGCGCCCAGTCCCCGGCATCGCGCCAGACGGCCCAGTCCTCGACGAGCTGGCGGATGGCGAGGCGGTCTTCGGTGGAGGTCATGCGGCGTCCCAGATCCGGGGAAAGGCTGGTGTCCCCGGCGGGAGGGGACCTCGCACACACCTCGTAAGCACTTGATTTCATTGGGGCGGATCAGCCCCGAAAACCGCCCGGAAACCCCTGGGTGACACAGACAGGTGACACAGACCGCACTTGGTTGACAAGTCTGCGGTGGACGTCGCGTGCCTCAGGGCGCTATGCCAAGGGCATGCCGATCACCCTCCTGCAATCACGCATAGCCTGATCCCTGGCGGCCTGCTGGCTGCAATGGACTGGCGTGCATGGGATCAGGGAGACAGGCGATGGCCCGCAGCGGCGACGTGGTGACCTTGCGCTCGCAGGGAGGCGACCAAGATACGAACGACTTCGATCTCGGGTCCGACGATAAGCGGCACCGTGATGCCCGCATGGCCGTGCAACCTGCTGTCGTGGCCGCCCAGGCCATGCTGCGCGATGCCCTGGGCAATCGGCTGTCCGAAGAGGCGGCGCGCACGCGCTTCCTGATCCTCGCCGTCCCCGACACGCACTGGACCGGCCCGGTGATCCACGCCTTCCGCCTCCACGCGAAAGGCGGCCGTCCTGCGGAACGGCTTGGCCTGGTCGGCGTGGGACCGCTCGACAGGAATGACTGGGTGCACATCCCCGCCGATGGTGCCCGCGCCGGCATCCTGCGCGACGAGGCGGGCACGGTCCTGCTCGCGGGCGGGCAGCTTGTCGTGACCACGTCCAGCCCGGATGCCCTGCCTGCGCCCGTGCGCGCGGCGGCTGACCGTGTCGCCGTCCTGGAGCGGATGGACTGGGCCATCCTGCGGCATGTCGCGGAGGCCGTGTGCGGCCCGTGCGATGGTTGGCCGGTGGAGCCGCGCCCGCCGCAGGACGTGCTGGATGCCATTGGTCCCGGGACGCTCGCGCTCTCCGTGCGCCCCGGTGATGATGCGCGGTCCTATGCGGGGCGGGTGCTGCGGATCGCTGCGGCGGCGGATCCGGCCAGCCGCCCGCCCCCGGGTCCCGGGACGATTCCTGTCCGCAGGGCTGCGCCTCATGGCCTGGCCCGCGTGCCGGGACTCGGGCCTGCGCTGGATTGGGCGCGGGCGCTGGCCGCGGATCTTCGGGAGTATCGGGCGGGCCGAATTGCCTGGGCGGACGTGGATCGTGGCGCGGTCCTGGTCGGTCCCCCGGGAACGGGCAAGACGTCTTTCGCACGCGCGCTCGCCGAGGAGTGTGGCGTGCCCCTGGTGGCCGCGTCCTATGGAGAATGGCAGGCGGCCGGGCATCAGGGGGAGATGATCAAGGCCATGCGCGCCTCCTTCGCTGCCGCGCGCGCCCAGGCTCCGTGCCTGTTGTTCATCGATGAGCTGGACAGCTTCCCGGTGCGTGGCCAGCAGGGGCAGAACCATGAGTCCTACGTGCGGCAGGTCGTCAACGCGCTCCTTGCCGAGCTAGACGGGCTGGAGGGCCGCGAGGGCGTGGTCGTGGTGGCCGCGTGCAATGAGGTGGACGGCGTTGACCCGGCCATCCTGCGCGCGGGGCGGCTGGACCGCGTGATCTCTGTCGGGCTTCCCGATGTCCGGGGACGGCAGGAGATCCTACGCGTCCACCTGGGCGATGATCTTCCCGGGGCAGACCTGATGCAGGTCGCCACGCTGGCGGATGGGATGTCCGGTGCGGAGATCGAGAAGGTGGTGCGGGAAGCCAGGCGGGCGGCGCGAGTCGATGGGCGGCGGATGCTGATGGGGGATCTGGTGGTGGCCGTGGCGGAAGCCTTGGACCTGGAACTGATGCCCTGCACCCCCTCGGCTTCGCACTGACCCGCAACACCATCAGCGCAACCAGCAGATGCGACCGAATCTGACGGATGCAGAGGCCGTCCCCCCTTGCCACCCACCTCTCCGGGCACTCTGACGGGCTTGATCTTCAACTCCGGGCTGTAGCTGGATCGCATCCGCACCCTCGCCCTCTATGCCAGAAGCACGTGGCCTACAGGAGTTCGCTGGAATGAGCCGTTGCCCCATCTGCCGCAGGAAGGACTGCATCGAACGGGGGAACCGGCACCTGCTGGCGTGCTTCGACCTCACGTTTCCCGGCCAGGGTGATCTTGGTGCCGGCCTCGGATCGGGAGCCCTTTATGACCACCCAAACCTTTCGGATCTTCTCGCGGCCATCCAACGCGACCGACTGGCCGCCTGGGGCAGTGGAGGTCAGGCCGCACCCGCCAGCGGATGGATCAGGAATCATCCTCACCTCCGCGCCTACTTCGCCAGCCTGGGCACCGCAGGGTTCACTCCCAGGCCAGGGGAAGGCCCGGACGAAGCCCTGTCGCGCCTCCGGACCTCGACTGCTGACCATGCCTCCAGCGTCCGCGAACTCCTGGATGGCCTTTGCCGCGATGCCGGATGGGAGGAGTTGGTCTCCCGCGACGAGGACAGCGCCTTCCTGGCCTCATCCGCCTACCAGCTGTGGTGGGACCGGCATCCGGCAGCGGTGGCCAAGACCCTTCAGGAGACCATCGCGGATCTGCCGCTCAAGGCCGCGCGCACCCCGGCCAGGCGCAGACAGCGCACAGGTCAAGCCGATGCGGCCACCCCAAGCACGAGCACCTCTGGCGACACCTCCCTTCCGACACCTCCGGTCAGCCCTGCTTGTGATGCCCCATGCACCCCCGTCTGGCTGGGCACCGAGCCGCCCGGGGCACGCGAGGCGTTCGATCACCTGAGGGTCGCGGCGAGTGACCCTACCATCCTCAGGACCGAGTTCAACGCCCTCGCGGGCCGCTTCTTCCGGGAGGGCTTCGCTCCCGATCAATGGGTCACCCCGAGCGGCGAGGCGCACTCGCATGCCGATGTGCGCCTCGCCATCAGCCGCTATGGATGGGGACAGGTCCGCGGCCTGCTGAACGATGGCACGCCCATCCCGCGGGAACCCTCGGAACTCGACGAGGAAGAAGAAGAGGACGAATAGCGGATTGCTGAGGGACCGGCGCGACATCCCCGGTCGCCTGCCCATCCCATGGATGCGCTTTCCGCTTCCGGTGCGCCCTCCCATGCATAGAATGGAACCCATCAGGCGGGCGGTCAGCCCGCCTTCGCGTGTCGGGATGCCCTGTGAATGAGTGGAACTGCCCTGTCCTCCTTGATCTGGTCCGCCGCCGAGCTGCTGCGCGGTGCCTACCAGCCGCATGAGTATGGCCAGGCCATCCTCCCCTTCACCGTGCTGCGCCGCCTGGACTGCGTCCTGGCCCCCACCAAGCAGGCCGTCCTGGACGAGAAGACGGCCCGTGAGGCGGCGGGCGTGAACCCGGAGCCGTTCATGCTCCGCGCCGCGCGCCTGTCCTTCGTCAACACTTCCACCTACGACCTGCCCAAGCTGATGGGCGACCAGGACAACATCCAGGCCAACCTCATGGCCTATGTCCGAGCCTTCTCTCCCGTGGTGCGCGACATCTTCGACCGCTTCCGCTTCGCCGAGGAGGTGGAGCGCCTCGCGGCCAAGGATCTCCTCTACAAGCTGACGGAAAAGTTCGCCCACCTCGACCTGCACCCGCGCACGGTCAGCAACGAGCAGATGGGCCACGCCTTCGAGGAGCTGATCCGCCGCTTCGCCGAGACCTCCAACCAGACGGCGGCCCAGCAATACACCCCGCGCGATGCCATCGAGTTGATGGTGAACCTGCTGTTCATCGAGGATGACGACGTCCTCACCCCCGGCAACCCCGTGGTGCGCCGCCTCTACGACCCCACGGCGGGCACGGGCGGCATGCTCAGCCTGGCGGAGGAGTTCGTCCACCGCACCAACCCCGCCGCCCGCTTCACCATGGCGGGCCAGGAGCTGAACGACCGCGCCTACGCCATCTGCAAGGCGGACATGCTCATCAAGGGCCAGGACATCTCGGCCATCCTGCCGGGCGACACGCTCAAGGCCGATGGCCATGCGGGCAGCCGCTTCGACTACATGATGTCTAACCCGCCCTACGGCTACGACTGGGACGACGCGAAGGCCGTGGTGACGCGCGAGCACCGTGAGCAGGGCCATGCCGGGCGCTTCGGCCCTGGCCTGCCGCCTACCTCGGATGGGCAGATGCTGTTCCTGCTCCACCTCGTCTCCAAGATGGTGCCCGCGCAGGAGGGCGGCAGCCGCATCGGCATCGTCCTGTCCGGCTCGCCCCTGTTCACGGGCGGCGCGGGGTCCGGGTCGTCGGAGATCCGGAGGCACCTGATCGAGAACGACCTGGTCGAGGCCATCGTCGCCCTGCCCACGGACATGTTCTTCAACACGGGCATCGCCACCTACATCTGGCTGCTCACGAACCGCAAGCCCGGGCACCGGAAGGGCTTCATCCAGCTCATCGACGCATCGGCGCAGAGCGAGAAGATGCGCCGCTCCCTGGGCTTCAAGCGCAAGCGGCTGGGCGAGGTCCACATCAGGCGGGTGACGGAACTCTTCGGCGGCTTCGTGGAAGCCCGCCTGGCCACCCTGACCGATGCCCAGGGCAAGGTGACGGAGCAGGTGCTGACCGGCGATGCGCCGGAGCCCGCCGCGCCCCCGGGCGGCAAGCTGCGGGTGGTCCCGATCTCGCGCATCTTCCGCAACGAGGCGTTCGGCTACCGCACGATCACCGTGGAGCGGCCCCAGCGGGACGGGCAGGGCAACCCCGTCCTGGGGCAGCGCGGCAAGGCCAAGGGCCAGCCCGTGCCCGACAGCGCCCTGCGCGACACGGAGAACGTGCCCCTGTCCGAGGAGATCGGCGACTACATGGCGCGCGAGGTGCTGCCCCACGCCCCCGATGCCTGGGTGGACGAGGCCAAGACCAAGCTGGGCTACGAGATTCCCTTCAACCGCTTCTTCTACACCTTCGAGCCGCCGCGCCCGCTGGCCGAGATCGATGCCGACCTGAAGCGGACCACGGACCGCATCCGCGCCATGCTGGATGGGCTGGCGGCATGAGCTTTCCACCTTACCCCGCCTACAAGGACAGCGGCGTGCCCTGGCTCGGTGATGTGCCGGCGCATTGGGATGTGCTCGCGCTCAAGCGTCTCTTCACCACTGTCGGCGAGAAGGCGATCGGTCGCGAGTTTCCCGTGGCCTTGGAGCACATTGAGAGCGGCACAGGCCGGCTCATTGAAGGTTCCGGGGAGTTCGAGGGGGATGGGGTCGCGTTCCGCGGCGGCGACATCCTCTACGGCAAGCTACGTCCTTATCTCGCGAAGACGTGGCTGGCAGACCGGTCAGGGGAGGCAGTCGGGGATGTTCATGTCATGCGCCCTACCGCAGACGTCGTGGGGGCGTTCTACCGGGATCTGCTGTTGACCCCTTCGGTGGTGTCCGTCCTGAACGGGTCCACCTATGGAGCCAAGATGCCCCGGGTAAGCTGGGACTTCCTTGGCATGATGCCGGTTGTTCGTCCGCCCGAGGATGAGCAACGGGACATCGTCGTATTCGTGGATGCCGAGACTGCCAAGCTCGACGCGGTGGTGGCGGAGCAGGAAGCCCTCCTGGGTCTGCTGGATGAGAAGCGCCAAGCCGCTATCTCCCACGTTGTCTTCAACGGGTTGGCACCCGATGTCCGCAAGAAGGCCAGCGGTGTGTCCTGGGTGGGGAGCATCCCTGACCACTGGGATGTTGTGCCGTTCCGCCAGCTTGCCTCGAAGGGACGTAAGACGTTCGTTGATGGCGACTGGATCGAGTCTCCCTACATCACCACGACGGGCGTGCGGCTGCTCCAGACCGGCAACGTCGGCGTGGGCCGATTCAAGGAGCAAGGCTTTCGATACATCACGGAGGAAACCTTCACCTCACTCGGATGCACGGAGGTATGTCCAGGCGACCTGCTGGTGTGCCGTCTTGCGGGGCCGGTTGGCCGAGCCTGCATCGCGCCCGATCTCGACGTGAAGATGATCACCTCGGTGGACGTGGCGATCCTAAAACCTGCACCGGACGTGGATGTCCGCTACTTCGTCCATCTGTTGTCATCGGCACAGTATCTGGGCTTCATCGAAGGCGAGTGCAGGGGCGGCACCCGTGACCGGATCAGCCGTAGCTTCCTCGGCGCGCTGCGCATGCCGAAGCCCCCACTGATCGAGCAGCAGGCCATCGTTGCGGCGCTGGATGCCGCCCTCGCGGACATGGAAGCCCTCGCCACCGAAGCCCGCGCCAACATCGCCCTGCTCCGCGAGCGCCGCGCCGCCCTGATCTCCGCCGCCGTCACGGGCAAGATCGACGTGCGCCATGCCGCATCCGCGTCCCGGGACGCGAGGGCGGCGGCATGACCGGGGTCCACAAGGAGATCGCCCTGGAAGATGCGATCTGCGCCCACCTCGCCGCCCATGGCTGGCTCCACGACCCCGCGGCATCGCAGCGCTGGGACCGGGAACTCGCCTTGTTCCCGGAGGATCTGGCGGCCTGGGTCGCGGCCACCCAGCCCCAGGCCTGGGGCGTGCTGGAGAAGTCCCACGGGGCCAAGGCCATCGAGGTGCTGGCGCGGCGCGTGCGCGAGGCGGCGGACAGGCAGGGCATCCCCGCCCTGCTGCGCGATGGGCTGGACGTGGTGGGCCTCAAGGCCCGGCTGGTCCTCGCCCGCTTCAAGCCCGCCCTGGCGATGAACGAGGCGCTGGAGCGCGACTATCGGGCCAACCGCCTGCGGGTGCTGCGCCAGGTCCGGCACAGCGTGAACAACGGCGACTGCATCGACCTCGTCCTCACCCTGAACGGCCTGCCCATCGCCACGGCGGAGCTGAAGTCGGCCTATACCCAGTCGGTGGAGGACGCGGTGGACCAGTATCGGCTGGACCGCCTGCCCCACCCCAAGGGCGGCAAGGCCGAACCGCTGCTCGCCCTGCCGGGCGGCGCGCCGGTGCATTTCGCCGTGTCCAATGCCGAGGTGCGGATGTGCACCCGCCTGAACGGGCCGGGCAGCGTCTTCCTTCCCTTCAACAAGGGCAATGCGGGCGGCGCGGGCAATCCGCCCAACCCCCATGGCGCGCCCACGGCCTATCTGTGGGAGGAGGTGTGGCAGCGCGATTCCCTGCTGGAGATCGTGGGGCGCTACATCATCCCCGTGCGCGATGACCATCGCCGCCTCAAGGGCTGGATCTTCCCCCGCTACCACCAGCTCGACGCGACGCGCGCCCTGGTGCGCGCCATCCGGGCCGAGGGTGCGGGCGGGCGCTACCTGGTGCAGCACAGCGCGGGGTCCGGCAAGACCAACTCCATCGCCTGGACCGCGCATTTCCTGGCCGACCTGCACGACCCCGCGGGCACCACCAAGGTGTTCGACACCGTGCTGGTGGTGTCCGACCGCACCGTGCTGGACAAGCAGCTGCGCGAGGCCATCGAGGCGTTCGAGCGCACCCAGGGCGTGGTGTCCGTGGTGACGGGCGAGGGATCGGCGAAGAGCTAGGAACTGGCCCAGGCCCTGGGGGCGGGCAAGAAGATCGTGGTGTGCACGATCCAGACCTTCCCCTTCGCGCTGGAGAAGGTGCGCGAACTCGCGGACACCCAGGGCAAGCGCTTCGCGGTGATCGCGGACGAGGCGCATTCCTCGCAGTCCGGCCGCGCGGCCTCGGAACTCAAGGCGGTGCTGTCGGCTGCCGAGGCGGCGGAGATGGAGGATGGCGGGGAGATCGCCGCCGAGGACATCCTGGCCGCGCGCATGGCCGCGCGGGCGGCGGAGGGGGAGCACATCTCCTTCGTCGCCTTCACGGCCACGCCCAAGGCGAAGACGCTGGAGCTGTTCGGCACCCTGCCCGACCCCGCCCGCCCCGCGGGCAAGGACAACCTGCCCCGGGCCTTCCACGTCTATTCCATGCGCCAGGCCATCGAGGAGGGCTTCATCCTCGACGTGCTGCGCAACTACACCTCCTACCGGATGGCCTTCCGCCTGACCCATGACGGGACGGAGGTGGACGGCAACGAGGTGGAGGCGGGCGAGGCGCAGAAGCGCATCATGGGCTGGGTGCGCCTGCACCCGCACAACATCGCCGCGCGCGTGCAGATCGTGGTGGAGCACTTCCGGGAGAACGTCGCCCACCTGCTCGGCGGCCAGGCCAAGGCGATGGTGGTGACGGCCAGCCGCAAGGAGGCCGTGCGCTGGACCAGGGCGATGCGCGCCTACATCGCCAAGCGGAACTATCCTGTCGGCGTGCTGGTGGCCTTCTCGGGCGAGGTGGAGGATGCGGAGAGCGGTCCCGGGACGTTCAGCGAAGGCGGAATGAACGAGGGGCTGAACGGGCGGGATGTCCGCACAGCCTTCGGCACGGACGAGTATCGCATCCTGCTGGTCGCCAACAAGTTCCAGACGGGCTTCGACCAACCCCTGCTCTGCGCCATGTACGTGGACAAGCAGCTGGGCGGCATCCAGGCGGTGCAGACGCTCAGCCGCCTGAACCGCGCCCATCCCGGCAAGGACACGACCTATGTCGTGGACTTCGTGAACGAGGGCGAGGACATCCTGGCCGCCTTCAAGCAGTATCACGAGACGGCGGAGCTGGCCGACGTCTCCAACCCCAATGCCGTGCTGGACCTGCGGGCCAAGCTGGATGGCACGGGCTGCTATGACACGCAGGCGGTGGAGATCGTGGCGCTCGCCGCGCTGGGGCCGCACGCGTCCCAGGCCAAGGTGGATGCGGCGATCTGGCCCGTGGCCGATGCCCTGCTCAAGCGGTTCCGTGCCGCTCGGGACCAGATGGCCGTGCATGCCGAGGGATCGCCTGTGCATGATGCGGCCAAGGCGGAGCAGGCGGTCCTCATCCAGTTCAAGGGCGACCTGGGGGCCTATGTCCGGGCCTATGAGTTCCTGGGGCAGATGTTCAACTACGGGCAGACCTACTTCGAATCCCTGGCCGTCTTCGCGCGCCTGCTGCTGCCGCTGCTGGAGTTCCGGCGGGAGCGGGAGACGGTGGACCTGGCCGGGCTGGCGCTCACCCATCACCGCCTGCGTGACCTGGGCGTGCAGCAGCTGAACCTGGGCGCGGGCGAGGCGGAGGCGCTGCGCGCGATGACCCAGACCGGGACGGGGCAGCCGCAGGATAAGCACATGATGCGGCTGGCCGAGATCGTGAAGGCCTTGAACGACCTGTTCGACGGCGAGGTGACCGAGGGGGATGCGGTGACCTACGTGGATCAGGTCATCAAGGGCAAGATGATGGAGAATGAGGCCCTGCGTGCCCAGGCGCAGGCCAATACCCCCGAGCAGTTCGCCAACTCCCCCGACCTGCGGGACGCGCTGATGACGGCCATCATGGATGCCCTGGACGCGCACCAGGCGATGAGCAGCAAGGCGCTTGGGTCCGAAGCGGTGCGCACGCGCATCCTGACCACGCTGCTCGGGCCGGGCGAGCTGTGGCAGAACCTGCGGCAGCCGCCCCAGGGGCCGGGCATGGCGGCCTGATGGAACGACGCTGGGCCATCATCTCCATGGACGGCCGCCACACATGGCTGGGCCGGAACTCCGATCCCAGCCAAGCGGAGATCGCCTCCACCGAGGCGGCCCTGGCCGCCCAGGGCATCCCCGCATGGCTCGCCGTCGTGCAGGGCGATTACTGGTCCACCGCTCCCCTGGAGATCATGGCTGTGCGCCCCCTGGCAGGGGCTCAGACATCCTTGTGGGAGGATGCCCAGGCCGCCTTCCTGGCGGCACGGCGGGAGAAGCTGGCCAGCCTGGGCTGACGCTCACGGCGGCCCCACCCCCCGCACCAGCAGGAGTTCCTGCCTCGCTCGCCGATGGCCGTCCCGGATCCCCAGGGGCTGGACCTGGAATCCATGCTCCCCGGCCAAGCGGTGGACCTCCGAATCATCCGGGTAGGTCGCCAGGACGCGCCCCCTGACGCGGGCCAGCGCATCCATGACGGCGCGATGGTCCACCTCATGGTGGGTGTAGAGGCGGCGGCCCGCCTGGGTGGTACCAATGGTGTAGGGCGGATCCACGAAGAACTTCGCCCGGACCTCGGGGGCGAACTCCCGGATCACCTCCATCGCATCGTCCCGGATGGACAGGCGATGCCGCTGCGCGCGGATGGCAAGCAGGCGCTGCACCATGGCCCCGGCACGAAGCGCATCGGCCAGGTGCCCATCCGGGCGCAGGCCGCCCCCGGCGATGCCGCCCCACCGGAAGCGCCCGGCGAGCAAGGCACGGGCCGCGACCAGCGTCTCCGAGGGATCGCCGTGGACGCGGCGGAGGAACGCCGCCCACCAGTCGCCCGAGGGCTGCGCCCCCTCCACTTCCTCCAGCAACGCCCGGAAGGCGGCATCCGGGGCGGAGGCGACGACCTGCCACAGAGTGCGCAGCCCATCATCGCGCTCCGCGATCACCGCGCGGTCGGCCATGCCCGTGAGGATGGCGCGCACCGAGACGGCGGCGCTCCCCCCGAACGGCTCCACCAGGCAGGAGGTGGCCCCGAGTTCCCTGACCAGCCGAGAGGCGACCTTGGCCTTGCCGCCGGGATACCGCAGGGGCGTGCACCGCGCCTGGACGCGCCCACGCGCCCCACCCCCGCGCCGGCCGGGCGCGGGAGGCAGCTTGGGCGGATCATCGTCCCCATCCACGGGCAGGACAGGCTCGGGCCGCGCCCCCACGCGCGCCCTGCGGCGCTCATGGCTACCCGGCCGCTTGCGGGGCTCGGGGCGCTCCGGCACGTGGCCCGGCA